>JBILTD010000006.1:0-22172 GCA_044371695.1 Crocinitomicaceae bacterium
AAACTGAAAACTGGCTTTGGCGGATAAAAATCAACTGCACCTGCATTGTTGGCATTTGGTGTGGGCGTGGTAAATAGCTTAAAATCGTTGGCGCCGTTTGTAGAACGTCCAACAGAATGATTCGCTTTGGTAAAATGAACAATTTTAAAGGAGTCCACCACAACCGCAGAAGGATTAGACAAAATAATCCAGTCGCCTTCGGTCTGCGAAAGGTTAAAGTTCGGATGGTATTGCGTGCCGTTTACGGTATTTCTTTTGGAGCAAAACACCATTTTAAATCCATTGGCATTGATAGACCCACTCGGGATTTGCCATTTAGTCAGGTTAGATGCTTTATCTGATAAAAACCAACCCGTTAAATCTACTGAAGCAGCTGTTGAATTATAAAGCTCAATCCAGTCTTCGCGTTCACCATAAGCATCAACAATACCTGTTACATTAGAACATGAGTATTCATTGATTACAACTTGACCAAATACGGGTAAAGCACTGCAAAAAATGAAGAAAGAAAGTATAGAGAGTAGTAAGTGTTTCATTAATGCGAGTTTAGCTGCGTAATATTACTGAATAATCAATTTTTATCCAAACAAGCAGACGTAAGTTCGCGCGAAAAGTTGTTTTTTTCTTAACATTGTCAAAAAAAATCTCGAAATGAAAAAAATTAGCTTTTTTACACTCATTATTAGTTCTATACTTATCCTTTCCGCTTGTAAAAAATACGAAGGCGTAGGTGGTCGCAGCAAAATTGTTGGTAAACTAACAGTCAATGAAAAGCTTTATATCAACGGTATTTTCTCCAATACTGTTAGCTATCCTGGTGCCACTGAAGATGTTTACATTGTCTACGGAACACAAGACAGCATTTTTGACGACAAAATTGAGTGTAATTACGACGGAACTTTTAGCTTCAACAACTTGTTTCCTGGAACCTACACTGTTTTTGCCTATAACGAAGTCTTCAATACCGGTAGTAATGTTACCAACAACGATGACGACTACTACACAAAAGTCCCAGTCAAATTTACCGTTGAGGTTGGTAAAAATGAGGAAATCAACTTAGGTGAAATTATTGTGACTCGATAATGCTGCGGTATTTGCTTCTTTTCGGTCTACTGCCGTTTTTTGGGTATTCCCAAAATAGCACGGTTTTCCAATCATGGAATGAACTGGGCCTGAGTTATAAAATTGATAAAAAACAAAGTTTAGGCCTAGACCTCACTACCCGATTCGATGTTGCTGGGCTTCAGACTATTTTTCCGCAGGTTTCTTATAAATACAAAATCAATAAGTACCTCAGACCATCGCTAGATTATCGCCTCATTGGGTCCAAGGATGATTTTGGAAACTTTACAATCCAACATCGCTTGAATGCGAATTTGCAATTTGCGCATGAAATCGAACGGCTTGAACTTGGTTTGAGATTGCGTTATCAGTTTTCAGCTAATCGGTCCCAAACTGATTTTGGCTCAGAGTTCAATAATGCTATTCGCTTCAAACCAAGCATTGCCTACAACCTTGACAATTCAAAATTTACACCTCAATCAAGTATGGAGTTATTCTTTAACCCGATGGATGGCCAGGTAGGATATCATTTAAACCGAATTCGCTGGAATGTCGGCGTAGCAATTGATTTAAAAGGCGCTAGCGATCTTGAAATTGCCTACATCTATGACCAAAGGATTCATAACCCCGGAGCGCTGAATAGAGCCATTTTGAATTTGAGTTATGGCTATGCGTTGGAGGCAAATACTAAAAAGGACAAACCAAAGCAACGGTCTCCACATTTTTTATAGTGGGTGCTAGAGAATCAATCTTGATAGGCATCAGCTGCTAGCCGATCTACAACGACCTGAAGATTTTCTGCTTTTTTCTTTTGTCTTGATTGCAGAGCGGTTTGTGTAAAATACTGATGCTGATTTAAAAACTTCACTTGAATTTCATCCCACTCTTTTCTTGAGCTGATTTTCCCCATCTCGGTAAGCTCCTTTCTTAAATTATCGGCAATCATTTCAAAGTCATCGCGGCCTAAATAATCGAGGTCTGCATCACAAATGATTTCTTGTAATTTATTGATCGGTTTGTGCGGTATTTCAGTGGCATGAATAAGCTCCACTATGGTTTTCACGTGTTGATCCGTATAACCATATTTTGGTAAGATTTCTTGTGCCATTCTTGCACCAATAGTTTCATTGTGGTCATATTTTTCAATAAAACCCGCATCATGGAAAATGGCGGCCGTCTTCAATAGGAAGAGGCCTTCATCGGTAACGCCCTCTAATAATGCAATGCGTTCTACTGACTTGACAACGTCTTTGGTGTGTTTGATTGAATGATAATGAAGCCCTTCGGGTAAGTTTTTTTCTAAGATATTCATTACGTGGTGCTCGGCCTTGTAATATTTGATCGAGCTATAGTGGTGAAGCTTTTTAATTTCTTCAAAGCGAGAATTTGGAAGCAAGCCCTCCCCATTAACTGAAAGCTCAGGTTTGATGCGCTGAACCACATACATATCTACTTTAGTTCGAGACTTCGTGAGTGCTTTTCCCTTGTAATCACATTCAAAATAAGGCTCGATGTGCTGAAAAGTATTTCCTGTGATGGTGACTTTGCCAGGTTCGCCAAGCATTTCCATGCGCTGTGCCAAGTTCACAGAAGAACCCCAGACATCATAAGCTAAGCGTATATTACCAATAATCCCGGCAATGACAGGTCCTGTATTGATACCGAGTCTGATTTCCCAGTAATCTTCGTGGTCGGCGATGGCTTCGTATTTGAGTTTGTCCATGAAGGCCTGAATCTGTAACGCCGCACAACAAGCATCTATGGGGTTAGTTGAGTTTTCAACCGGAACGCCACCCGCACACATATAGGCATCCCCGATGGTTTTGATTTTTTCCAGATTATTGGCCTGAATAATTTCATCAAACTTTTGGAAGAGGAAGTCTAACTTTGAAACAATTCGGCTTGGCGCCATGGTTTCTGAAATACGCGTAAATCCTACAACGTCAGTAAACATAATGGAAACCTGCTTAAAGGCTTGGGCCTTGACTTTTCCATTGCGCTTTAACTCAATTACAACCTGAGAAGGCAAAGTATTGAGTAGCCATTGTTCTGTTTTATCTTTTTCGATTTGAAGCAAGGACTGCTGTTCGATCACTTTATTTTTCTCTTCTTCAAGTAATCGTTTTTGCTCTTCAATTTTTGTTTTCTGCAGTCTGATTTCCTTTGTCCTCTCGGCAATTTTAACCTCGAGTCTGACTTGGTTTCTCCGGTTTGACTCAATTCTGCGACGGATAAAAATTAAAATAAATACAAGGAATACAAAAATGAATAGACCCGAAAGCCACCAAGATTTAAAAATAAAAAGGAAGAGCAAAGCGCTCATTTGGCTTTATTTAAAGGTTTTCTGAAAAAAACCCGGGTTTACATATGTTAACAAATTTACGTAGAGACAACGAAATAAAAAACATTAAAATCTAAAGAACCAACTTGCCATTGGAATAGGAAAGGAAGTTTCATTTGGAATAATGATCCCTGCCAAACTGATTTGGAATGCTCTGTTTTCATTTTTCTGGAAACGCATTCCGGGCATCACTACGAGTAAGTTCTGAGCAACAGATGGCGTTTTGGTCCATTCCCCAACTGTAACTTGATTCGTTTCCCAACTGACATTGATATCCTGCCCGGCGCTTTTATTGGTTGTTTTTGCCATGATATACATGCAATCATAGATCAAACTTGCTCTTTTTCCAACTTTAACTTGTCCTGCTAGTCCAATTATTGGTGCTTTTGCCTTAAATGTATAACTGACATTCTCATATCCTTGAATTGGTGCCATTTGCCATACCCAAGTATCGTAGTCATAAGTCCCTGGTTCAAAAACGGTTTCCTGGGAAGAATAATTACTACCATCATTCATATAGCCGTATCCAACAGAAAGTGTTGCGTTATTGCGGCGATCGCCATAGGTAATCATTCCCCAATGTAAGGCACCATATCCTCTTGCTTGATTTAAATACCCTGAAGTTCCTATCAAAGTACCTACACCATAATTGATTTTAGGATTCGCAGTTCCTCTTGTATATTTCAAAGCTAAAACAAGTGGCGAACTAATCCAGGTTGACATCACGCCAATTGAAAAATCTTTATGAACTGCAAAATGTACCTCTGGGCCAAAAAGATTGATCATCGCATAGTTTTCATCTTTTTTTATGGGGAAGCAGTTTGTAGTAAATTGATAACGTGTTGTAAAAACCCCTGCACTAGTCACCACACCTTGTGCTATATCCTCGGAATAATCAACGGGTTTTATCGATTTGATCTCACTTTTGGGAATATAGATTTTACCGAGTGATTTTGTTTCAATCAATAATTCACGGCCGTCATCAGATAGCAGCAAACCAACGTATTCAATTCCATCATGTTTAACAACTATGTACTTAGTCGTATCGGTACTCACTTGAGTTGAACTTGGTATTTGTGCGAAAGTGCTCTGACTTCCAAGGAAGCAGAGCACCATCACCAAACACAACTTATGAAAAGCGTGTGAAAACATTTTGTATTTATTAATAATAACGACCTGGGCTAGTTGTTTTGTTAATTGGCTGTTTACTCTTTTGAACATTGAAGCCCATGTTAATACCAATATAACCACCTCCTTTTTGAGAACTATAGAATAAGTTAACTGGAATATTCAAGGCACCAGCTTGGAAAGTTCTACCAAAGGCAATCAAGAAAGTAGTCGCCAAGGCCTTTGAGCCTCTTTTATCAAAGTTTTTTTCGAATGTATAACCATTACCTGGTTGGGTGAGATTAAGTGGAGTTGCTCCTGGATTATCCTGATTATAACTGTATGCGTAAGAAGCCCAATCCGATTCAGAAAAATAACGACCATCATTTGAATATAAATTTTGATCATCAAAAAATCCTAGGGAAGTTGAAGAGATGCCAAAACGTGGACCAAAAGCGAATTCCCAATTTGCCTTGCCAAAACGGAACCCGTTCAACAAAGAGATAGATGGTACAAACTGACCTTGCTCAAGACCTGAAACATTGATGATTCCTTCTACAAGCGCTGAGAAATTTTCAGTACCTACATACTGGCCTTCAATTTGGTAGCCAATCATTGATGTGAACGGCTGAATACCTAAACCGCCATATTTTGAGGGACGCATCGCAAACTCATTTACAGTTCCTGTTAAGTAAGCAAAACCAATTCTAGGGCCTGAGTTGTTTACTTTCCCGATATTATTTGACGTAATGATTTCATTTTTAAAGGCCAAACGATCAGTAATAACTTTATCGACGGTAAGGCCGTGCATATCAGCTAATACGATTTCTATCATGCGCTGAATTTCAGCTTCTTGGTTGTCAAATTCTCTGACAGAAGACTTGTAAAGCGCTTGATTTTTGACATCAATGATTTTAATGGTAACTACAATTTTGTTGCCAAGACCATCAATACTTCCCGACATCACGTAGTCTACCTTTAACTCTTCCCCAAGTCTAGTGAGGCAGGTTTGACCATAACAGCCTGTTTTATATTCTTCTTTTGCCTTTATAACCTCATTCATGTCAAACTCATCATAAACCTTATACTTATTGATTTTAATCAATTCTAAGCGCATCATTTTTGCTGCTGCCTCTGGTTTAATTGTTAGGGTGTTGACATTAGGATTTGCTACAGCAATGGTTGCATTTGGTTGCGCCAAACAAGCGGTGTTAAAACCAAACATAATGGCGACTAATAAAAGTGCTGAATGTAATTTTTTTGTTTTCATAATATACATTTTGGTTTTACAAAGGAATAAAATAAGAGCCGGGATAGAAAACTGAATTACGTAGCTAAAAAGCATTGAGTTGCATTTTTCGCAACTAAGAGTGAAACTCGAGGTCTGCTTCTATTTTTTTTCGAAACAAACCAATAGTCCGCTCAAACTCTGCAAAATAATTTCGACGTTCTTTTTCATTCACCTCCGAGATAAGGCTTGAATTAGCCAATTGTTTATCAATGACTTGCTTTGCATCTTGGACATATTGTGTGTCAGTAGTTTGCAAATAATTCATGATATTATGACTTAAAAACAATCCTTGCTTGTCCTTGCTTTCATAATAAAATGCAGAGTCGGCATTAATTGTTTCATTGAAATACATCTCAAAACGATTACCACTAGCAGGTACTTGGGTGCCATAAATAAACTTCTTACCATGATCAGCTTGCTCACGCAAATGCGCTGAAAACATCAAGAGGCGATCACAGAGAAATAGCGCGTATTGAGGATCCTCAAATTGATTTGACTTATAGTAATAAAGTATTTGACGTAGGTAGCCACGCATCAATTCAGGGTCAAAAATTTCTACTGAATGAATGGTATTGTATGCTTGTAAAATAGATTTCCCAAGTTCAAAAGCTCTTTCAGTTGTTTTTTCGTGTTTGAATAAGACGTCTTTGTAGTCTGGTATTTGCAAGTGGGTTTTGGCCCAAAAAAACAATTTGAAACGCACCAGCTGCGGAAAATTAAGGAGCTGAAAAAAATGCGTATTATTGATCGTCAGCATAATTTTTGGATCCTCGAGGTGCTTGAGCCTTTCAAAAGCATCAAGAATTCCTTCAAGGTAAGATTCCAAGGAAAAATCATAAGCGTTTAGAGGCGTATACCTAAAAATGACATTGCTTTTTTGTTGCTGAATGAGTGCGTCAAAAGAGATGTCAAAACTTTTACAAAGTCTTTTGATTTCATCAATGGTTAATGCAGTTTCATTACGCATTCGGCGATATGCTGCATCCATACTGATATGAAGTGTCTCACTTAATACATGACCCAAGGCATCTCCCGGAGCCAATTTAGACTTGATTAATTGAAAGAGTTGATCCTGAGTACTGTCCATTTCTAAAACTTATAAAACCAACTGAGCATTGGAATCGGGAATGAGTAATCATTAGTAAACGATTCTGTTTTCGTTTTCACCTCTCGTTTTCCGATCACACCCGCAAGCGTGACTTGAAAAGCGCGATTCTGATCTTTTTGAAAACGCATACCTGGCATAAAAATCACATTGGTTTCCTTTACATCATTGAATAATGGTTCACCGTAGACAATATAAGTTGGTTGGCTTGATGGGAAGGGTTCATAGTAAGCGTCTACTGGCTGAATATCAAATACTGTTCGTGTATTACCGGCTATGATCATCGCATCCCAAACAAAGCTCGCTTTTTTACCAACTGCAGTAATTCCCGAAATACCTATGATTGGCGCATTGAAATTACCTTCTTTATTTTGATAAATTATCATTTCAGGTATTGGAAAAGTATAGCCCCCTTGATCTAGTACAGCTGCGTAAGTCCCCGGTGTGTAATAAGCATCATCTTGGATAAAGTTATTTAAATAGGTAAAGCCCAACGAAAGTGTTGCGTTAGTCCTGCGCGAGCCATAAGTGACCATTGCCCAGTGCAGGCCACCAATACCTTTTCCTTGATTTAAATAACCAGAGGAACCCAATAGTGTGCCTAAGCCAAAATTTAATTTAGGATTCCGGGTAGGTATCGTGTACTTAAAAGCAAGTGCAATTGGGCTAGCAATCCAGGTAGCCATAACGCCCACACTAAAGTTTTGTGCCACAGAAAGGTGAACCTCCGGGCCATAAAGATTGACCATGGTGTAATTTTCACCTTTTTGAATAGGAAAGGCATTTGTTGTGAACTGATAACGCGTTGTAAATACGCCTTGGCCTAAAAATTCGCCTGCTCTGTAGTCCTTTTGCAGATCTACTTTTGTGATGCTTTTGACCTCTGACTTGGGAATATATATTTTGCCTAACTCAGTCGTTTTTAACAAAATTTCACGACCATCGTCTGAGAGAATTTCACCTACGTATTCAATACCGTTATTTCTTACAATAAGATATTTAGTGGTATCGTGGTCATTGGCAGGTTGTTGAGCGAAAGTGAAGAAACTAGTCAACACAAACAAAAGGGAGAGCAGTTTTTTCATCTTTTTTATTTGAATTTAACCAAATTTAGTCATTCGCATACACTCTTTGAACGCGAGGTGAGATACTTGTAAGTATTTCATAAGGAATTGTATGTGCGCTCATAGCGAAGCTCGTGAGCGTTTGATGAGTGCCGATAATTTCTACTTCATCAGTTAACCTGACCTCTGGTGAAACACGGACCATTATCATGTCCATACAAACACGGCCAATAGTTTGGCAAAAATTGCCGTTTATATAAACACCTCCTTTGCCCTCTCCAAGGTTGCGTTTGAAACCATCAGCATAGCCAACCGGAATGATGGCAATAGTTTGCTTTGCATTGGTGCGCTCGGTACAGCCATAGCCCACACATGCGCCAGCTTCTAGTGATTTAATTTGAGAAATACTGCTGCGCCAAGATAAAACGGGTCTTAATTGCTTAGCAAATTGCGGATCATGATTGATGCCAAACAAACCTATCCCAATTCTGACCATATCGGATTGAGGTTCTGGAAAATGAGATGCCCCTTCAGAATTGAGTAAATGACGCAATACTGGATAAGGTAAAACAGTCATAATTTGCTGACTAAGTACCTCAAATAATTGAATTTGATTTTGATTAATTGGATGTTTTGGGTCGTCTGCACAAGCCATATGGCTATAAATGCTTTTAACCTGGACCTCTGGCTGTGCCAACAACATTTCAATTAATACAGGGACATCATGTGCTTGAAAGCCAAGTCTGTGCATGCCTGTATCGAGTTTGATATGTATTGGATAGCTTTCCAAACCGCGCGAGATCAATTTGCGCAAAAAGATATCGAGGTGCTCTAGACTATAAATTGCTGGTTCTAATTGTGCATTGATACAAGCATCAAATGCTTCTGGTTCAGCATTCATGACAAGTATAGGTGCTTGAATGCCTTGCGCTCTAAGTTCTTGTCCCTCGTCGGCGTAAGCTACTCCTAAATAATTAGCGCCGCTTCTGAGTAACTGCGAAACCCACTGTCCATGACCCGCGCCATAAGCCTGTGCCTTGACCATTACAAGTATGTTCGTCTCGGGCTTCAGTATTTGTCGGTACTGATTTAAATTATGCTTGAGTGCTGCTAAATCATAAGTAACGCTAGTGCTGTGTTTTTTCAAGCACCAATGTTCGAGTAATTTTTGTGTGGCAACAAGATCATTTCCTTTGAGCAGCACCACCTGATTTTCAATATCAGGCAACTTACTTGGAATTTCTTCCCATAGAAAGTAGCTGTCGATCTCAAAGGCCTGAATGAGCGCTTCAATAGCAGGTTTTTGAACAAGTTGTTCCGGCTTGAGATAACAACAAACCATTGTTTTTTTGCCTGAAGCTAATGTTTTTAAATAAGCTAAAGATCCTTCAAACGCTAATATATCTAGTGTGTATGCATCCTGAATAAGAACGGCATTTTGTATCCCCTCGAAAGTTTCAAGACGCAAGGCTAATCGTGGAAGTGACGTGATATTCTTAGCTGAAATAGGGGCAAATTTAAGCGCTGCAGCCAATGCAATTTGGGCATTTTGTACACTTGAAGGGTCTTTGAAAGGTATCCAATGATTCAAATCAAGCAAGGTCTTGTCTTGACTCGCTTGAAGATCTTCACCGGTTAGTACCCAATCGCAAGTATGTACAAGATATTGAAGCTCCGTCCGAAATTGATTCAGGTCGTTAAATTCATTGCCGCGCAAATGGTAATTGGTAATTATACCATAGTTTGGCTGTATCATGGCTTGCAACTTCAACAATTCACCTGGTTTTGTTGCAGCTGCTTCAATAAGCGCAAGATCAGCTTCAAGTGGTAATTCTAAAATAGAAAGCGCAACACCTAACTGAGAATTATAACTTTTTGGGCTCCGAACCACATGCAGCTGACCTGCTAACAAATGATGAATCCATTCCTTTACCGTTGTTTTGCCAATAGAACCCGCAATAACGACTACAGGGAATTGAAATTGACTCCGTCTGTAAATAGCTAGTTTTTGTATGGCAGCTAAGGTAGCTGATACTACATAATATGTAGCATCGGTATTTGTTTTTTCTGGCAGAGCTTCTACAACAAAATGTCTAATGCCCAGATCGTAAGCTTTTTGAATAAAGATGTGTCCGTTTTGTTTTGGACCATGTAAAGCAAAGAATACAACACCTGCTGTTCTAGTTATTTTTCGGGTGTCGTAAACCACTTCATGAACAACGTGCTCCTGAGCTTGCTCCCCCACGCTTGTGGCTTCAATTATTTTTTGAAATTCACGACTTGAGAGGGCTAGTTTCATGGGTTATTTTGTTGGTAACAAGAACGACACAAAGGTTTGTACTTTTCAACGGCACCTACCAAAACTTGTTCTTTTTGAGCAACTGTCCTGAATGAGAAATGAGCCAAATTACCGCAATCAACACAAACAGCATGAACCTTGCTGACATATTCTGCAATAGCCATTAATTGTGGAATTGGGCCGAAAGGTTGCCCAAGGTAATCCATGTCTAAGCCAGCTATGATAACACGTGCACCTTTGTTGGCTAATTGAGAGCAAACTGTAACAATATACGGGTCAAAAAATTGAGCTTCATCAATGGCAACAATATGCTCGCCCTTCCATAAATCCAAAATTTCCTGTGCTTGTTGACAACGCACGGCTGCCCAACTTTGCCCTACATGACTCACGACCTCTTCACTGGCATAGCGCTCATCGATACTTGGCTTGACTAACAAAATGGCCTGATTGGCAAATTGCGCGCGTCGCAATCTTCGAAAAAGCTCTTCGGTCTTGCCAGAAAACATTGAACCACAAATGACTTCAATTGAACCAAGTTGCCCTTTATCTTTGCTAAATTGCTCTAAAAACATAGTGTCAGTGATTCAGATTATGAAATGTTTTCTAATTTTGGTTCAGGTTCAATTGGGTTCCTGATTGCACGAAATTAATAAGTTATAAGCAATGTCCGAAAAAAGTCCTTCTCTAATGATCAAAACTATCCTTGGCCACCTCGAATCTGGTCTTGAAAAACTCGAATCTGGTCAATTAAGTCCAGAAGATATGGAATTGCTTGTTGAAGACGCAAAAGAACTCTATGAGCGCATGGTTATTATGCGCTACAAAATTTACGAAACTAATGTGCTCGGTGTTTCTGCACCCGTGGTTTCTGCGAGCATCAGACAGCCTGAAATCGAAACTCCTATTGATTTGTTTGGAGCTATTGATCTTGGCTCAGAACCTGAATTTGAAGTGACTTTTGCCAATGAAGATCCAATCATTGAAGAAGAAAAAGTAAGCTACCCGCTAGAACTGGACGAAGAAGAAGAGCTCGATCAAGAAGAGGAACTGGAAGATGAGGCCGCTGATGAGTTCTTTGAAGAAGAAACAGAGGAAGAATCAGAAGTCGCCGCTAGCTATGAAAATGAATCTTTGGGGGAAGAAGTGAACGAAAATAGCTTCGCTTCAGTTGATGAACGTGAAGATGAAGATGAGCAGGAAGAGGAAGAAGAAGGGTCTTTCCTTGACCAAGATGAGTCTTCATTAAGCGAAGAACTTGTTGAAGCCACTGAATTTAATAATTCGGATATTCTCGAAGAAGACGAAGAAGCACAAAACGTAGAACCTGAACCTTTCATTGAAGAAACACCTATTGAAGTTCCACAAACCAATTATGAACCTCAATTTTCAGCTGATCAACCTATTTGGATGGCTGAAATGGAAGCAAATATCAGAGACAACCGCAGTATTTTCCCCTTAGAAACATTGGCAGGTGCCTTTACGCTCAACGAAAAACTACAATTTATCAATGAGCTGTTTGATGGTTCTTCAGATGATTTTTCTGCATCGGTTAAGCAACTCGATCAATTGGCCAACATGGATGCTGCCAGAAATATGTTAACTGAATTGTCTCAAACCTTTAATTGGGACACCGAGTCAGAGATCGTTGAAGATTTCCTTTACAAGATCTGCAGACGTCATGCGGCTGGCGCTTAGCCTTCTTTTTTGTAGCATTTTTAGTTTGGGTTTTGCCCAAACATATCCTTATCGGGATGCCATTTACACACTATGTTCGCCATCCTATGCTGGGCGCGGATACGTGAATCAAGGTTGTGAAAAAGCTGCGGCATTTATTGCGCAAGAATTTCAAAAAATTGGCTTGCGACCGCTTAAACGCAATAACTATTTTCAAAATTTTAGTTTTCCTGTTCAGTCCTTTCCGGGGGCGTGTCAGTTCATTCTAGGCAATGACACTTTGCAACCTGGCATTGACTACTTGGTTGATCCTGCTTCTGCTGGCGTTCAAACACCTCAGCAATATACTTTGGTCTATTGTAATATAAAGTCGCTGTATCGCAATGTAAATGCCTTTAGACCCTGTCCTAAAGATCGCATTCTAGTGGTAAAAACTTCTGGTTTCGGTGGTGATACCAACAAAGTGCTACAAACAAGAATCAAAGAATTGCAACAATTTGCAGCCGTACTTGAAATCACGACAAATAAACTCACGTGGTCTGTGAGTCAGACAGTACTCCCCTACCCGGCATTTATTGCCAAAGCAGACAAATTTCTTTCCCAACCGAGCACGGCTAATATTCATCTGGAAAGTGTTTTCAATCAGGCCTATAAAAGCTCGAACGTTTTGGCCTATTTGCCTGCTGCTGAAAAAGCCAAAAACAAACCCTATATTATACTCACGGCCCATTACGATCATTTAGGCATGATGGGGCAAAACACTTATTTCCCAGGGGCTAATGACAACGCTTCTGGTGTTGGGATGCTACTTTACCTCGCACAACAATTGGCCAAAGAACGCAACCCGAATTTCAATTATGTATTTATTGCCTTCAGTGGAGAGGAAGCTGGTTTAGTGGGCTCTGCATATTTTGTAGCGCACCCTTTAATCCCGCTTAAGGATATTCGCTTTTTGTTAAATACCGACATCATGGGTAGCGGAGAAGAAGGAATTACCGTTGTAAATGCAACCTTGTTTAAAGCTGAGTTTGATCAATTGGTGGTGCTCAATCAAGAAGGAAATTTTCTACTACAAGTAAAGTCGAGGGGGCCAGCTGCCAATTCAGACCATTATTTCTTTACTGAAAAAGGAGTGCCCGCAATTTTTGTGTATACCATGGGGCCCAACAAAAATTACCACGATGTCCATGACAAATATGAGGCGCTTAGTTTTGCCGAATTCGAGGATTTAGCGACGCTCTTTTACAAATTCCTAAACTCATTTGAGCCGTCTCACTAGGTAGCTCGTTTGGATCACTAAAACTGATAACGCCAAACCCAGCATGTAAAACACAAATTGGGCGGCCTGATTAGTGTAAATAAACGCCAATAGAATAGATAGGTAGCCCAGCATTTGGGTGGTCATGAGGATCAATAAGCGAAAAGTAAATACACTTTGATTTCCGTTGTTTTTCAAAAAAAGAATGGCTGTAGAAACCAAAATAATAAAGAGCGAACTCAATTGTGCCAACAATAGCTGGTTTGAATTGATTTTAAATATGGACAACAGAGCCAGTATAGCAAATGCGCCATGAATGGCCAACATGCTCAAAAGATAAGACCAAAAAGTAAGGCGTTTTTTCAAGTTATTTTTCTTTTGAAATAGAAAGAACCTCTTTGATAACGAGATATAGGCCAAGCGCTACGCCTAACAAGCCAAGAATGATTGTCCAGAGTGAATTGGAAGAATGGTATTTGGCGTCTAGAAAATATCCTAACCAGGAAAAGCCGCCTATAATGGCTGCCATCTGTATAGCCGCCGCGCTTAAACGCAAAAAAGGATTGGAGGAGGGCGCCAAGATTATTCGTCGAACGCAGGCTCAGAATCAAGCTTTGGGGCGCTTACCCCAGCACGCATAACACAAGCACCTTCAAAAAATGCACCTTCTTCAATGTGCAACTTCATGGTTTGGATATCGCCTTTGATACGGGCAGTAGAACGCAAAACCAAAAGATTTTCAACCATAAGTTGACCTTCCATGGCACCTTCAATTTCTGCATGTACACATACTAGGTTACCATTGATTTTACCAGAACTACCGATGACAACTCGACCTGCGCAAGAAACGTTTCCATTTACTTCGCCTTCAAGATGAATATTTGAATCTGAGGTGAGGTCACCATTGATTTCTGTTCCGGCTACAATTTTGTTGAGACGGTCTGCGTGATCAACCTGGCTAGAACCCCCGAAAATGTCTTTTCTTAGCATAAGAGCTTAGTAATTATCGATGAAAAATGCTTTATAATCATCAAATTTCGAGCTTTCTATCAACTTTTTCAAATTTTCTTGACTGATTATGTAAATTTTATTGTTTTGATAGTCATCGAGATACTCGAAACCAGCCTTATAGGCGTTCAGGTAGTCCCAGGCAATCTTGGCCGTAGGGAAGTCTGCGACTAACACAAAATTATTTTCAGCCACTGTTGTTTTGACCGAAACTTTCACTTTCCCAGTTTTAAAACCTTTAGTAGAGAAGTTAGCTACGGCGGTTCTGAGATCATCAGCCTCTTCATCTTCATCAAGCAAAACAATCACAAATTGAGTTCCACTGATATCTGTTGAGAAAATAGAAGATTCTTTTTTAGTGCCCACCTCAAATTTCGATACCCCTTTTTGAATCGTTTGAATCATTTCTTGCGCACGAACAGCTTGGTCAGACTTTGGCTTTTCATCGATAATGCGCTGTAATTTTGGTACTAATAGCTGTTTGTTTTCATTGATTTGACCAAAAGCTAGGGCATTTAATAAAAGATATTCGGCCCGATATGCGTTCGATGGTTCTTTATCTACAATAGGTTGAGTTGCGCTCAAGACTTGGGTATAATAGCCTTGTTCGTACTTTTCAAGCAAAGCTAAGTAAGCCGCCTGATCTTTTTGAGCACTTAACTTTTGCTTCACGTAGAAATCTGGGTCGCGAAAGAAGTTTGCAGCATCTGAGTTCGGGTATTTTTGAAGTATATAGGCCTTATAGGTAGCTGCCTCAGGACCATTTTCATAAATCTTGTAAAGTTGGAAGGCCGCCGATAAATCTGTTGGATGCTCAAGTTTTTTCTCGAGGATGGCTAAAAATTGTGCGGCAGCTAACTCGCTTTCATTGAGGATTTCTTTATAGAGCACTCCTGAGGTATAAAGCGCATCTAGTAAGCGTTCTTGAGATATTTTAAATGCTTCAGGTGTGAGTGGAATATTTGCCAAAAGTGTTTCTACACTGAGCGTATCTTTTGTAGAAGTGCCTGCTGTGGCTTGCTGGGTAGAGTCTTGATTTAATGAGTCAATGTTTGCATTTAAAATGATGCGTTCACTGCGGCGCCAGTCATCAGTGTTTTCGCGGACACCCCAATTTTTACGAAACTCATTAAAGCCATCTTCACGCAATTTAGGGTTATTAAAAATGAACTTATTGGCATTACCAGTTGTAGTGGTTGTTTGATTTTGTTGTAGGGCCAATAATTTAGCCGCTTCTAATTCTTTACGACGCTGTTCTTCTCTTTTGATTTGCTTCAGTGTTTCTTTTAAAAAGTCCTCACGGTCTTTCTCGGACAAAGCTGCAATGCGCTGCACAGAGTCTTCAAACTGAGCTATTTCTATGGCTTTAACGAGGTCTGCAAGTTTACTCGCCTTGCTTTTGATTTGCTCTCCATTTGGATAGTCATCAGTGATGAACCTCGAACTGGAATCATAATATTTTTGAGCGAAAACGTAGTTCTTTTCTGCAAATGAAAGATCGCCTAGTTTTTCATAGGACTGTGCGCGCTGTCGCTTATTGTTATTTGAATAAAAAGCGGAAGAAGTCAGATGAGATTTAGCAATATCTTGGTTGCCCTTATTGAGCTCCATAAGGGCCATTGCATAGTAAATTTGATCCTTAAAGGTTGCATTTTTAGCATCTCTGAGCATTTTTTGAAGATCGGCCATGAGCCTTTGGTCTCCGCTAGAAATAGCTCTATTCAGACGCGCATTGAAAGCAATATCAGGGGAAGCTGCAGCTTTAAAGGCCTTGCTGTAGTGTTGAGCAGCTTCTGGCATTAAGTTTTGCTGCTGGTAAATTTGAGCCAAAATATAATTGAGTCTGGCTTTTTCTTTGGCCGTAGGGCATTTAGCAATGGCTAATTTGAGCCCTTCAATAGCGAGGTCATATTCGCGACGGCGCAAAGCTAAGTCAGCATAGGTGCGGTGAATTTCGTATTGTAGTTTTCTGGACATTGCTGGTCCAGCTTCTGGGTTTTTTTCCTTAATAAACGGAATGTAATCTTTGATTTTCTTGTCTTTTTGTAATTCTGCACGCTCATTAAGAGCATCTAGGATTAGCTTTGCATCAGCATATTTGCGCTGTTCAATATGGATACGGGCAATCCATAAGCTTGCGACATAGGTGCTTGGGTCCTTTTCAAAAAAGCGCTTGACAAACTCAAAGTTATCGAGTGCTTTTGGGTAGTCGCGTCGGTAGAAAAGTGCCTCGCCAACAGTAAGCCAGTTTTCGTCAATCCATTTGTTGTATTCAACAGACTTATAAAACATGTCTTCAGCAGTTGGCATGCTGTGATTAAGAATCACTTTGGAGCATTTTACTAAAGCAGTGTCAATGGCTGGGAGCATTCCCTTTACTTCTTTTTCAGAGGGAACTGGAAAGATGGGGAGTACAGTGTAAAAATCCTCTTTACGACTATCGTGATAGGTCTTGAGCGAAATACGCAGCAATTCTTTGGCATTGAAATGGCCATTGTATTTGGCAGTCGTTTGGTGATAAAAACGGTTGAGCGGCGTATTGTTTTCGGTAGAACAAGCCCATGACAGCAAAAGCAGCATTGAGGTCAGGAAGATGTAAAGGCTTGTACGCATGAATGCAAAAAGAGGGTTATAACGCTAAAACTGCGTTTTTAGTGTGCAAATTAGGCAATATTGGTAAAGACTTGCTGAATGTCGTCGTCGTCTTCAATTTTATCTAGCATTTTCTCGATGTCAACGAGTTGTTCTTCTGTGAATTCTACAGGGCTCGTTGGAATGCGCTTGAGACTCGATTTCTGAACTTCAATTTGCATGTCTTCCAATGCTTTGGCTATCGTTCCAAAAGCAGTGTAATCACCGTAAACAACGATTTGCTCCTCCTCTACCTCGATTTCTTCGCAACCAGCGTCGATCAGTTCGAGTTCAAGCATTTCGGGATCCATCTCGGGTGTTTTGGCGATTTCAAAAACACTCTTTCTGGCAAACATGAATTCCATTGAACCATTCGGAACCACAGCCCCGCCAGCTTTGTTGAAGTATGATTTAACGTTGGCAACGGTACGCGTTGGGTTGTCTGTGGCGCATTCGACATAAACCAAAACACCATGCGGCCCTTTTCCTTCGTAATTTACTTCGGTGAAAGAGGCGATATCTTTTTGGGCCGCCCTTTTGATCGCAGACTCGATGTTGTCTTTGGGCATGTTTTCAGACTTCGCGTTTTGAATAGCAGTTCTGAGCTTGGCATTGGTTGTTGGGTCCATGCCGCCTTCCTTGGCAGCCATAGTGATGGCTTTACCTAGTTTTGGAAACATTTTGGACATTTTGTCCCAACGCTTTTCTTTTGCTGCTCTACGGTATTCAAACGCTCTTCCCATTTTTGTTATCTTTTTGTGGCAAAAATAAGGAATTCAGAAGGAAAATTCAAAAGGAATTGGCTCAGGCCAAAATTTGCTCGATGTAGTTCAAAAGCGGCTCTTTTCCGAAGCCTGAATCACTCGAACTCGTAAACACAGGTGGGAGTTCTTCCCAATATTTGAGCATTTCCTTTTTGTACTTGGCTAAGTTCTTTTGTAAGGCGGTGCTAGAGAGTTTATCTATTTTGGTGAATACCATGGAAAATGGCAGGCCTTTTTCTCCGCACCAATTCATGAATTCGAGGTCAATTTTTTGAGGTTCTAGCCGCGCATCTAAAAGCACGAAAATATTCATAAGTGTTTCTCTTTTGGTAAGATAGTCAGAGATGAAACGCTCAAATGAACTGCGCTGTGAACGGCTTACCTTTGCATAACCATAGCCCGGCAAATCGACAATATACCATTGCTCATTGATTAGAAAATGGTTGATGAGCTGTGTTTTTCCGGGTGTTCCGGATGTTTTGGCGAGGCCTTTTTTAGAAGTCAGCATATTAATGAGTGAAGACTTCCCGACGTTAGAGCGGCCGATAAAGGCAAATTCTGGTTTGCCATCTGTTGGGCATTTGGAAACTTCGGTGTTAGAGATGCTGAACTCTGCGGTTTTGATTTGCATGTTGCAAAGTTATTTGAAACTTTTATTTTTGCCCATTTTGAACAAACTTTAATCTCTGTTGTTTTGCAGTAACTCTAATCGCAATGGCAGAATATAAAATAAAAGATATAGAAATACTTACGGGCATCAAGGCCCATACGATTCGCATCTGGGAAAAGCGCTACGGCATGCTCATTCCAGAAAGAACTGACACGCAAATCAGAACCTATTCTGATGCAGATTTATCTTTTCTTTTAAATGTCAGTTTGTTAAATAAAAATGGGGTTAAAATTTCGAAAATAGCCACCATGGAAACCAGTGCGATTCACGCATTGGTCACAGATATCCGACTCAGCCCTGCCATTGACAACGCCGAAGAAAAGCTCATTTTGGCTTTACTCGAACTAGACGAACAACTATTTAGAAATACACTCAATGACCTCATCCATCAAAAAGGCCTCGAAAATACGTTTTCAGAGCACCTGATTCCGTTCCTTGACAGAATTGGTGTGATGTGGTTGGTTAACAGCATTTCAGCGGCTCAGGAACATTTTATTTCAAACCTCATCCGTCAGAAAGTTATTACTGAAATTGATAAGTTAGGAATCCCGGATAAAGGCGCGCAGTCTGCACTGCTCTTCTTACCCGAACATGACTGGCATGAAATTGGGCTGCTGTTCTACCAATATTTATTGAGAAGCAAGGGTTATTACACCTACTATCTAGGGCAGAGTTTACCTTACGATTCTTTGGTGGACTGCATTCAAAGACTCAAACCAACGGTAGTGTTAAGTAGTTGGCTAACTGCTGTAGACCAAAGCTTCATTACAAATTACTTTAAGCAACTGCAAGCAGATGCGCCCGGTGTTGAATTTATGGCAGGAGGCGCTCAAATTCATGTGCATTCAGAAGCGCTCAAAGGACTCATTACTGAAGTTAAAAACGCAGCAAGTTTGCTTTCTTTGTTCAAGTAAGGACTGTATCCCTAAAGAACAATATTCACAATCTTTCCAGGAACAATAATCACCTTTTTAGGCGTTTTACCTTCGAGCCATTTTTGTGCATCAGGTAAGGCCATAACAGCCGCTTCAATTTCAGCAGGGCTTAGGTTTAAAGGTAATTCAACCTTCATGCGCATCTTGCCATTGAAAGAAACCGGATACGAGAAACTAGATTCTGTCAAGTAAGCTTCGTTGAGCTCTGGGTAACTTTCATTGAAAATAGTTGGGCTTTGAGGCTGCAACTGAGACCAAATTTCTTCGCAAATATGCGGCGCATAAGGAGCCATCAGAATAGTGAGTTGCTCCAAAATATGGCGGTTATTGCATTTCTGATCAGTGAGTTCATTCACACAAATCATGAAGCTTGAAACACCTGTATTGAACGAAAAACGTTCGAGGTCATCACGGAGCTTCTTGATAGTTTTGTGTAAGGTTTTGAGTGCTGCCGGGCTTGCTTCGCCTTCGCTCACTTCAAAAGTGCCATTCTGATGAAATAAACGCCAGTATTTTTTCAAGAAGCCGTGTACTCCGGTAATACCTTTGGTATCCCATGGTTTGCTTTGCTCGAGTGGGCCCAAGAACATTTCATACATGCGCAGGGTATCGGCACCATAACGCTCGCAAAGGTCATCTGGCGTAACCACGTTGTACCAACGCTTCGACATTTTATCTACCTCTCGTTTAACGATGACTTTACCAGCATCATTTTTGACGAATTCAAGATTTTCATATTGTGGTTGCCATTGCTGTAAGGCCTCCAATTGGATGCTTTCGTCGTCATTGATCAGGTCAATGAGTATCCTTACTTCGCGGAAGCCATTTTGGTCTTTTGGCAAGCAATCATAAGAATACATTTTTTGATCAGGGCCGATGTAGGCAATGGCACTCTTGCCCAAGATCATGCCTTGGTTAATCAGTTTGGCAAAAGGTTCATCAAAAGGCAAATAACTGAGATCATGCAAGAATTTCGTCCAGAAGCGGGAATAAAGCAAGTGCCCAGTGGCATGCTCTGAACCACCGATGTATAAATCGACATTTTGCCAATAGGCCACTTTTTCAGGACTCACAAAAAAGTCGTCGTTTTGAGGGTCCATGTAGCGTAAGAAATACCAGCTGCTTCCGGCCCAACCTGGCATGGTATTGAATTCCATGCGCTCACCTAATTGACATGACCACGCATCTTTTGTTGCACGCGCCAGTGGCGGTTCGCCATCTTCAGTGGGTAAATATTTATCTACTTCAGGGAGCGTTACGGGCAACTGCTCGTCTGGAACCAAATGAGGCAGACCATCTTGGTAATAAACCGGGAAAGGTTCACCCCAATAACGCTGTCTTGAAAAGACTGCATCGCGCAGGCGGAAGTTTGTTTTTCCGAAGCCAAGGCCTCTTTTTTCAATTTCAGCAATAGCGGTTTCCATGGCTTTTTTTGCGGGCAGGCCATTTAGGAAATCAGAATTAGCAATCAAGGCATCTTTTTCAGCATAGGCCGCTTCACTGATATCTTGGTCTTTAAAAATATTTGGGATGGCTAAGTCAAAGTGCTTAGCGAAGTCGTAGTCGCGTTGGTCACCACATGGCACTGCCATAACGGCGCCTGTTCCGTAAGAAGCCAAAACGTAGTCGCCGATCCAGATTGGAATAGCAGCCCCTGTAAACGGATGCACGGCAAAGGCGCCCGTAAACTGGCCACTGATGTTTTTGACATCGGCCTGGCGATCGCGCTCAGTTTTGAGAGCTGCTTCTTGCTGATACTGTTTAACGGCCTCAGCGTTGCCCTCAGCTGTGATTTGCGGCACTAACGGGTGCTCGGGTGCCAATACCATGAAACTCACACCAAAGATCGTGTCAGGGCGCGTGGTAAAGACTTCTATTTCAGCATCGTGATCTTTTACTTGAAAACGCACGCTCGCACCTTTTGACTTCCCGATCCAGTTGCGCTGTTGTTCTTTAAGCGCGTCGGTCCAATCAATGCGGTCTAGGCCTTCTAAAAGGCGATCAGCATATGCTTTGATGCGCATAGACCACTGCATCATGCGTTTTTGTTCTACCGGATGTCCGCCACGCTCTGAAACGCCGTTGACAATTTCATCGTTAGCCAAAACCGTACCCAGCGCCGGGCACCAATTGACCCAACTCTCGGCTAAGTAAGCCAAACGATATTGTTGTAAAATTTCTTCTTTTGCTTGGGCGTCTTTCGCGTTCCAAGTAGCCGCATCAAATTGTTCTGTACAATCTGTTACTGCTTTAATATTTTGATTCCCGTCTTGTTCAAAAGCAGCAATTAATTGAGAAATGCGTTCGGCTTTGTTGCTTTTGAGATCATAGTAAGCATCGAACAGTTGTTTAAAAATCCATTGGGTCCATTTGTAATAATTGGGCTCTGAAGTACGGACTTCTCTAGACCAATCATAACTGAAACCCATGAGGTCTAGCTGTTGGCGATAGCGGGCAATATTTTCTTTGGTGGTGATCGCAGGGTGCTGCCCTGTCTGAATAGCATATTGTTCAGCAGGCAAACCAAAAGAATCATAACCCATTGGGTGCAACACGTTGAAGCCCTGTAAGCGTTTGTAGCGCGCATAAATATCGGAGGCAATATAACCCAGTGGATGCCCCACGTGCAAGCCTGCTCCTGAAGGATACGGGAACATATCAAGTACAAAGTACTTTGGCTTGCTGCCGTCTTCGGTGATTTTGTAAGTTTGGCGCTCTTGCCAAATTTGGCGCCATTTGGCTTCAATGTGGTTAAATTGGTAGTCCATGCTTTCTTGTAGAGAGCACAAAGATACAAAGCTTGCGCTTAACGGAATAAAAAGTAAAGCCCAAGCAAGAAAAGCAAACTATCAAAGCTGCGTTTTGGAAAGAATTGCTCTCGGTTCATGACCACTAGCGGAATCAAGATCAAGGCGAAAGGCAAAAAGAATAAGTACGCACATAAAGCAAGCAAAAACAAGACT
>JBILTD010000088.1:0-7471 GCA_044371695.1 Crocinitomicaceae bacterium
TCAGTTTAATCTCTGTCATCCTGATTGGCTTGGTTTTATCTTACACAAGGGCAGCTTGGCTCAGTGTCCTTGCAAGTATTGGCATTGCATTTCTACTGTATTATAAAATTTCCTGGAAACCGCTTGTAGCAATTGCAGTACTCGGTATTGGAGGTGTGCTCTACAAATGGGATAACATCCAGATGGAGCTCGAACGCAATAAATATGAGCACACTACCGAAGCTTTTGACGAACGCCTGCAAAGCGCGGCAAATATCTCAACAGATGCATCAAACCTAGAACGCATTAATAGATGGAGCTGTGCGATGGAAATGTTCAAACAAAGACCCATTGTTGGTTACGGACCTGGCACCTATGCTTTTGAATATGCTCCTTTTCAAAGACCAGAGAATTTAACCATCATTTCTACCAACTTTGGCGATATGGGGAATGCTCATAGTGAATATTTAGGGGCCTTAGCCGAAACTGGAATTATTGGACTTTTGACTTTCTTAAGTTTAGTCTTTTTTATCTTTTATACAGGAATTCAATTGTATTTCAGGATCCCAAAAAGCTACAAAGAAGACCGCATCATCATCATGAGTAGCATCATGGCCTTAAGCACCTACTTTATACATGCTTTTCTAAATAACTACTTAGATACCGACAAAGCAGCCGTGCCTATCTGGGGCATCTGTGCAATGTGGTTGGTTTACGAAGCTGAATTAGGGCCATCAACGGCCGATCCAAAGTGACGGATTCAAGGTAACAGGGTTCACCCCGACTACCTGATGCACCTCAAAATGGCAAATTGAAACTCCTCCGTCATTTAATAAAGACCCGATGACTTGTTTGGTTGAAACTTTACTTCCTACACTCACATAGGTCTCAGCCAAATTTCCGTAAACAGTTCGGTAAGCCCCGTGTTTGATAATCACGACCTTTCCAGCTCCGGGTACGGAAAATACGGTGGTTACCTCACCTTCAAAAACGGAGCGCACTCTTGAGCCGCGATTACATGTAATATCTATGCCATTGTTGTTCCATTCAACTCCACTAAGTGTCGGGTGATAATTGCGGCCAAAACGTTCTGTAACACTACCGTTGTCTACTGGCCAAGGTAAGCGTCCACGGTTGGCTTCAAAACTGCGCCCGATAGCCGCGCCTTCTGTTGATACAGGTGTGGCTACTACTTTAGGAGCTGGTGCTGTTGTTGTGGATTTTGGCGTTGCTGGTTTAGTGCCTGTGCCAGAGGCAGTTGTTTGCGTAGCGGGTTGCTCGGCTGGTTTCGCTTTGGCCGCTTTTGCAAGCTCTGCTTGACGTGCTGCCTCTCTTGCTTTTTCTCTCGCAATGTCGGCGCGAATAGCCGCATCAATTTGCTTTTTGAGCTGAATTTTCTTCTTTTCGTCTTCTTTTAATTGTGTAATGAGGGCTTGCTCTTCCTTTTTGAATTTCTCGTAAGATTTTTCTTTCTTGGTTTTATCCTTTTCTATTGCAGCCCTTTCTTGCTTCTTTTCTTCAAGTGCTAACTCTTTGATTTGCTTTTCATCTTCAATCTGATTGATTTCTTTTGAGATGAGTTCCTGATGTTGCTTAATGAGCGCCACTTGCTTTTGCTGAATGGCTGCTACCTTTTTGAGGTATCTGTTGCGGCGTAGCGCTTCGTTGTAGTCGTTAGAAGAAAGCAAAAACATCACCTTGTTGTAATTACCACGGTGTTTATAGGCATACAAGAACATTTTGCGATATTGCTGCTTGAGTTGTTTCAAACGGGCAATTAAACGCTTGACCTCCATTTTCTTCTGAACCATTTTAATTTCAGCACTGCGCACTTGATTATCAAATAAATGCACCAACGCTTCACGGGTCTTGATTTGATTTTCAATAAGTCTGATTTCATTCAATGAAGCCTGACTATTGTTCTTGACCTTATTGAGCAACTTTTTCGTATTCGAAATTCGCTTCTCTAGTTTTTGCTGTTCTTTTTTGAGCGTCTGCTGATCTTGCTGCGCAAAGGTCAGGTTACTCAAAAGGAGAAACATAAATAGTTTAATCACATTTTTCATAGCTTTCTGGTATGACGATGATTAATTCTTGGGGTTCATTGACTTCTGCTTTATCGTAATACAATAAAATCACCATCGTTTTTTTGGGTGTTTTGATGTTAATTTTAACTTGCAGGGGGATGTCAAAAGCACCGATTGTTTGTCTTTCTTCGTACGCAACCAAAACCTCAGTAGAATCTTCAATGCTTAAAATACGTGTTTGCTTGAGGTGCTTGGCATCTGGAGTCAGTTGATATTGGATCATGAGGTCATCACGCTGCTTTCTTTCTGGTTTTTTGCGATCGCGTTTTTTATGGGTTGAAATACTGTAATTATACTGGTCGTTGTCCACAAAATACTTTTGCTCTTGGTGGTAATCAAGCGGTTTCCCTAATAATATTTCTTCCAGATTTTCATAGCTAAAATCGACGCCGAACATTTCTTTCAGGTAGTCTAGAGAAGTTACTGAATAGCAGCGGTCGCGCTTATTGACAACGCTGATTGAATCTTTGGTTACCATAGCGGTAACTACAGGTATTTTCGCATAGGTAATAATAGCATTAACAGCACTATCTGAAACTATTTTCAAAGAGGTCTTTAAAGAAACTTCTTTTTCTCCTTCCTGATAAGTAACATTTAGTTTTGAATAGAACGTTTGCGGTTCCAGATGAGACAGACTATCAATTCTATCTATGAGCTCCTTGTCTTTGATTTTTGGCAGCTTAAGGGCAGTTGAATTTTGTGTAAGTACCTCAGCTGGCTTACATGCCGCTAAAGACAGCAACATACATAGTGCTGAAATATATTTAAAAAGGATTGACATATGATCTTTTCAATATTTTCTCGGCTAATTGCAAACTACCTTCGCCTAAAGATTGAGCGAGTCCCCAGCACTTTAATGCTTCCTGACTTTCACCTAATTTAAATTGTAAATCACCCATTAATTCGTGGTAACTCGACGATTTCAATACATTTTGATTTTGAACAGCTTTTAAAATAGCAAGACCTTGCTGATAATTCCCTAATTGGAACTGCGCAAAAGCTTCTTCTTGTTTGTAAAGGTCATTGTCGGGTGACAGCTGTCTCAGTTCGAGCAAGCGTGCCATCGCACTTTTGACTTCAATTTGATGCGTAAATAATTGGTGGAGGTACTGCAATTCAACCGCCGGATTCGACTTGCTGAGTTCAAGTGCTTTTTTGAAATGCGCTAAACCATCGACAGTTTGACCAAGGCCAAAGGCTGCTACGCCACGCTGTACCCAAACCTCAGCCAATAGGCCCGGATCATTGACCAATACATTGGCACATTGGTCGAGGTGCTCAAGTGCAGCTTGGAATTGTTTCGCTCTATTTTCACTCAGTGCTAAAAAGAAATAAGGCAAAGGTTGGTTTGGAAATACAACGGCTGCAGCATCCGCATCTTTTTGTAATGAAGTCCATTGTTGGGTTTCATATTCGAGCAATAAAATTTGATTCCAGACAGGATATAAATTAGGGTCAATAGACACCGTGTTTTGATAGGCCTTGATGGCTTTTTGTAATAGCCCTGCTTTGTAATAATAATCGCCGGCAATTGAATAAGATTTAGCTTCAGATGGAAAAGCCTCAGTCATGTAGGTTACCAATGGCTCTAGACTTGGGTCAGGAGTTTGAGGCTGCTCATTTAAAAGCATAATGAGGATATTCATTTTTTGATCGAGACTCGGGCCTTCTAATAAAATACCCGCTTGCAAGTATTTCTTGCCCTGTGTTCGGTCACCAGATCGATACAGCATTTCACCGTACATGAGTGTAGCAACTCCATTGTTTGGATCGGCTGCAACTAAGTCTTTGAGCAATTCAAAACCCTTATTATAGTTCTGTGTTTTGAAATAATGGTCAACGAGATTAGCCAGGATCATGGGTTCCTTTGGGTAGGATTTTCTTGCATTTTCCAAAACCTCAATACCTTCTTTTTCTTTGCCCATTTGCACCAAGAGCTTGAACTTTTCGAGTTCAGTATTTGGGTTCGCGCCTAGTGCTAGCTCCATTTTTTCAATTAGCGCCAACGATTTAGCTGGTTTTTGTAGTTGCTGATACGCTTGCAAACCACCACTGTAAAAATCGAGGTTTTTGGGATCTGCTTTCAAAAGCTCTTCAAATACTGAGGCAGACTCTGCATATTTGCCCATCTGGCCATACATAAAAGCCAATTCTCGTTTATAATGTAGGTTTTTTGGCTCTAGTTCTGCGGCTTGCTCAGTATGATAAACCGCTTCTGTATATTTTTCTTGCTTGAGATAGCTTTCAAACAAGGCATAATGCAATGCTGCATCTTTAGGATTCTGTTGTAAACACACTTTGAAAGCGGAAATGGCTTCTTCGTTTTGGTCATTGAGCATGTACCTAACACCCGTATGAAATTGCTTAATATAAGCAGGATCTTGTATTGCAGGTTGCTCTTGAACTTTGCAAGAGTAAAAGATAGCTAAGGCAAGAAAAATGTATAATCTATTCATGAATTGTGCTGAAATCTCCTAAGCTCAAGTCTTTAGACCTCCCACTGTAATTAGCATTCGAACCAATCATAGAAGCACTGAGTTGTGCTTTGCTAAGTTGTGTTTTCTCGCCGATGATCGTGTTGCTAATAATGACTTCATTGAGTACACTTCCTGCACCAATGGAGACATGAGGGCCAACGATAGATTTAGAAATTTGAACATTTGGTCCAATATAGCAGGGTTGGATAATGACACTATCTTTAATATCAGAAGATAGCTGTTGTAAGCGACCTGCTTCTTGATCGTGTTCTAATACACGTTGGTTGGTTTCGACGGTTACTTCTTTATTGCCGCAATCAAGCCATTCGTCTACGGTTCCTGGCTTGAAAGCAACACCTGCTTCAGTGAGTCTGCGTAAAGCATCTGGCAATTGGTATTCGCCACTTTTGATCACATTGTTATCGATGAGGTATTCAAGTTCGGTGCGCAAGCGCTGGCCGTCTTTGAAATAATAAATACCAATCATGGCTAGGTCCGAAACAAAAGTTTGCGGCTTTTCAACAAAGTCGATGATATGACCGTTGGCATTGAGTTTGACCACGCCAAAGGCACTTGGGTCTTCAATTTGCTTCACCCACAAGATGCCTTCGTCTTCCTGTGAAATTTTGAAATCAGCCTTGAACAATGTATCAGCAAAAGCAACTACAACTGGGCCTTCAAGTTTTTCAGCGGCGCATAAAACAGCATGTGCCGTACCAAGCGGTTGCAATTGATAATGTATAGATCCTTTCGCACCAAGGCGCTCTGCTACTGCTAATAATTCTTTTTCTACTGCATCGCCGAACTCTCCAACAACAAACGCAATCTCCTCAATCGGTTCTGCACAAACTCTGGCAATATCGGCAACCAAGCGATGCACAATCGGAATACCACCGACCGGGACAAGTGGCTTAGGGATGGTTAGGGTGTGTGGTCTGAGTCTGCTGCCGCGACCAGCCATAGGTACTACTACTTTCATTTGAATTATTTTAGACCCGTACTACCAAAGCCGCCTTCGCCGCGCTCTGAAGTTCCGAGTTCAGTCACTGGGATTAAATTAACTTTTTCAACTTTGCAAAACACCAATTGGGCAATGCGCTCACCGTCTTCAATGATGACAGTTTCGGAAGACAGATTGACAAGAATTACGCCAATTTCTCCGCGATAATCTGCATCAATCGTTCCTGGGGTATTCAGTACGGTAAGGCCTTTTTTGAGCGCCAAACCACTTCTTGGGCGAACTTGGCATTCTAGGGAAGGATCTATTTCTAAAAACAAGCCTGTTTTAATGAGGGCCCGCTGCATAGGTGCCAAACTTACAGGCTCGGATAACAGCGCTCTGACATCCATCCCGGAAGCACCAGCAGTCTGGTAGGCGGGCATTTCATGATGCCCCTGATTAATAATTCTTACTTCATTGAAACTCATCTTTCAAAAATAAAGTAATTCTTCACGCTAATTTGCTGCGTTTTCTAGGATTAATCAACAGCTTAGTATGGACAACATCCTTAGTTTTTAAGCTCAATTGCTTACTTTTGCTTCACAATTCATTGATTATGTTAGAAATTCAGCGCATCAGACAAGAAAAAGAAGCTATTATTGCCGGTTTAGCCAAAAGAAATATCGATGCAAGCAGCACCCTTGACGAAATTTTAGCCCTTGACCAACAATGGAGATCAGCTAAAACCTCGCTTGATCAAGTGGCCGCTGAAATGAACCAATTAGCCAAATCAATCGGAGAGCTTTTCAAAAGTGGTAAGCAAGAAGAAGCCACTACTTTAAAAGCAAAAACCACCGAACTCAAAACACAAGAAGCTGGCCTTAAAGAAGAAGTAAATCAACTTGAAGAAGCCCTTCAGAAACTGCTCTATACATTACCAAATGTCCCTAACGAAATGGTTGTGAAAGGTAAAGATGCCAATGACAATCAAACCGTTCACGAGGCCGGGACTATTCCAACTTTTAACTTTGAAGCACAAGCCCACTGGGACCTCGCTAAAAAATATAAACTCATCGATTTTGAACTCGGTGTTAAAGTAACCGGTGCTGGTTTTCCATTTTACCGTGGCAAAGGTGCACGTTTACAACGTGCGCTTATTCAGTTTTTCCTTGATGAAGCCATCGCATCTGGTTATGAAGAATTCATCTCTCCACATGTCGTAAACGAAGCTAGTGGCTACGGAACAGGGCAACTCCCAGACAAAGAAGGTCAAATGTATTACATCCAAGAAGATGATCTTTACCTTATCCCAACTGCCGAAGTTCCCTTGACTAATATTTACCGCGATGTGATGCTTCCGGGCCCTGATTTCTCGATCAAAATGTGTGGCTATACGCCATGCTTCAGACGAGAAGCAGGTTCTTACGGAAAAGATGTGCGTGGCCTCAATCGTCTGCACCAATTTGACAAAGTAGAAATCGTCCGTATCGAACACCCAAACAACACAGCGAAAGCCCTTGACGATATGATCGCTCACGTGTCTAAACTTCTCGATAAATTAGAATTGCCTTACCGTATTTTGCGTTTATGTGGTGGCGATATGGGCTTTGCCTCTTCAATGACATACGATTTTGAGGTTTTTTCGGCGGCACAAGAAAAATGGCTTGAAGTAAGTTCTGTTTCACGCTTTGATACCTTCCAATCTAATCGCTTGAAATTACGCTTCAAAGACGACAAAAAAACGACGCTTTGCCATACTTTGAATGGTTCAGCATTGGCCTTGCCTCGTATCTTGGCTTCATTATTAGAAAACCACCAAACGGAAAACGGAATTGCCATTCCAAAAGCACTTCAAGCCTACACCGGATTTAGTGTTATTGACTAACAATTCCTGGGCTAAAATTGCGTTAATGAAGGGCTTGTGCCCATGAAACCAACTTTAAACAAGTTTCTATTCCTTTTTTCTAGCATCATTGTGGTTTGCTTCA
>JBILTD010000089.1:0-7412 GCA_044371695.1 Crocinitomicaceae bacterium
GAAATCCCATTGTCGGCCCTTAATGTTTTGATTTCGGGCTTGAGTGCAGACTTCGAATAATTCACATGTTGCGCATCGAGAAAAGGAAAATGATGCTTGATCAAAACGGATAAAAAATCTTCGTAAGAAACTTTGGTCTCTGACCAAAGTGCAGTGCTCAAGGCAATGGCTCTTGGATAGGCCATGTATTCCAGTTGAGCCATGTTTGGGATGTATTCTGTCCAGAGGTTGCCTTGCGCTCCTAAAACGTAGGCAGCTTGGGCTGTTGTCATGTCTGGCGGAATTGGGTTAAACGAAAGCACTTTTTCTAAAGAAGTGTAGCCACCAATGGCCAATGGTTCTTCAGCGCCTCGACCCTGATAATGATCAAAATAACAATGCGAGCCCGGGCACATCACGACATCGTGCCCTTGTGCTGCTGCAGCCATTCCGCCGTCGTAGCCGCGCCAAGACATCACGGTTGCATTTGGCGACAACCCGCCTTCCAAAATTTCATCCCAACCAATGAGTTTTTTACCCTTTTGTGTCAAAAAAGCATCCATTCTGCCAATGAAATAACTTTGCAGCTCGTGCTCGTCATGAAGCCCTTTTTCCTTGATGATTGCTTGGCAATTGGGACAACTTTTCCAGCGCGTTTTGGGCGCTTCATCTCCACCAACATGCACGTAGCTTGACGGAAATAACGGAATGACCTCTGTTAAAATATCTTGCAAAAACAAGATACTTTCTTCTTTGGCACAAAAAATATCGTCAAAAATACCCCAAAGCCCTTCTACACCGTGTTTTTCACCGGTACAAGAATACTGCGGATAAGCGGCTAAAGCCGCGCGCGCATGCCCCGGCATTTCAATTTCGGGTACAATTTCAATGAATTTTGCTTGGGCGTAAGCTACCACATCTTTGACCTCTTCTTGTGTATAGAAACCGCCGTATCTGGTTTTGTCATAGGTTCGAGGTGAAGTTGTATAATGCTGATTCACGGTAGAATCTCGGAAAGCTCCAACCTCTGTCAGTAATGGATATTTTTTAATCTCAATGCGCCAACCTTGGTCATCTGTGAGGTGCCAATGAAGCGTATTGAATTTGTAATAAGCCATCAAATCAATAAAGCGCTTGACTTCTGCAACCGTAAAGAAATGTCTGGAAACATCGAGATGTAGGCCGCGCCATTGAAATTGTGGGTAGTCTTTTACAAAGCACTGCTGAAACACAAATTGTTGGTCCGATTGCGTACAGAGTTGTAGCAACGAGGTCATGGCATAAAAACACGAGGCGTCAGAAGAATAGGAAATAACAATGCGGTCGGAGATATTGATGCTGTAAGAATCGTGCTTGACATTGGTCAATTTTTTAAAGCTCAGCATTGGATTTTGAACATGAGGTACGACGCTTAGGCCATGACTCCATGATGCAAGGTCCTTGAACGATTGCATTAATTGTGGATTGATTTGTGAAGGGTCGACGAGCAGGGATCCACTGCAAACAAATTGACCGTTGACACGCTGGTAAACAGCAGGAGTTGGTAAAATTGGACTATTTGTTGTGTTGGTCTGGGCACTTGCTAAGCACACAAAAAGGATCGAAAAAAGGAAATGCTGATATTTTAACATGCTTTAAAATTAGTGAATTCAACTAGATGACTAACTTTGTTCAAAGTTCCAATATGAAAATTTATAACAATATCCTCGAAACCATCGGCAATACACCAATTGTTCGTATCAATAAAATCACAAAAGACATTCCGGCCCAAGTTTATGCCAAAGTAGAAACAACAAACCCTGGTAACTCAGTCAAGGACCGAATGGCCCTCAAAATGATTGAAGATGCTGAAGAAAGTGGTTTACTAAAGCCAGGCGGAACGGTCATTGAAGGAACTTCAGGAAATACAGGGATGGGCTTGGCCTTGGCTTGTATCATCAAAGGTTATAAACTCATTTGTGTACTCAACGACAAGCAGTCTAAAGAAAAAATGGACATTCTAAGAGCTGTTGGCGCAGAAGTAGTGGTTTGTCCTACAGCCGTAGAGCCCACAGATCCGAGATCTTATTATTCTGTATCTAGAAGACTCGCTACTGAAATCCCAAATTCTTGGTATGTCAACCAATATGACAATTTGTCAAATAGACAGGCGCATTACGAGCAAACTGGCCCTGAAATTTGGGAACAAACCGACGGAAAAATCACGCATTTTGTGGTTGGTGTTGGTACGGGTGGTACCATATCAGGTGTAGCAAAATACTTGAAAGAAAAGAACCCAAACATCAAAATTTGGGGCATCGATACTTATGGATCTGTCTTCAAAAAATATTTAGAAACAGGTATCTTCGACGAAAATGAAATTTATCCATACATCACTGAAGGAATCGGTGAGGATATTCTACCTGCCAATGTCGATTTCTCTTTAATTGATCATTTTGAAAAGGTTACCGACAAAGACGCCGCGGTTTATACCCGACGATTGGCCCGTGAAGAAGGGATTTTTGTAGGAAACTCGGCTGGTTCTGCCATCAAAGGGGTGCTGCAAATGAAAGCGCACCTTACCAAAGATGATTTTGTAGTTGTTTTATTTCACGATCATGGCAGTCGTTATGTCGGAAAAATATTCAATGACGAATGGATGCGCGAACGCGGTTTTTTAGAAGAAGAAGTGCTCACCGCCGCCGATTTAGTGGCCAAACATGCCGACAAACCTTTGGTTTCGGTTTACGCCGAAGAGTTGGTTTCTCATGCGATTTCCAAGATGCGCAATTTTGGAATTTCTCAGATCCCGGTGCTTAAAGACGGCGGTTTTGTAGGTTCAATTGATGACAGCCATGTTTACCAATTGTTGGTGGATAACCCGGCGTTGCGCGATGCACCAATTTCTTCTATTATGTTGCCAGCTTTCCCAATCGTTAAAGCCAACACAGCTCTTGAAGACGTCTGTAAACTGATCAATAAAAATACGCCGGCTGTCCTTGTTGAATTGCCAGATGGAAAGCACCATATTGTATCTCGATACGATGTGATTGCTGCAAAATCATAGTGTTTGGGCTTTATGCGCATTATCTCGTTGGTTCCTTCTTTAACTGAATACCTCTGGGCGCTAGGTCTAACTCATGAGGTAGTAGGAATTACTAAATTCTGCGTGCACCCTCAAGAATGGTTTGAAAACAAAACCAGAGTGGGTGGTACCAAACAACTGAATATCAGTAAAATCCAACAGCTTCAACCGGACCTCATTATCGCTAATAAAGAGGAAAACACAAAAGAAGATATCGAGCAATTACAACAAGAGTTCAAGGTAGTGCTTACTGATATACTGGATATTGAAGGCGCATTGCAGGCCTTAAGCACAATCGGAAAGGCAGTAAATAAAGAACAACAAGCGCAGCAGCTCCTTGCCGAAATTGAAGCAAGTTTCTCCCAACAAAAGGAGCTTTTTGAAGGCCAGACTTTTTTGTATTTTATTTGGAAAGATCCTTATTTTCTGGTCGGAGAAGACACATATATCCATTCATTTTTAAGTCATTTTGGCTTAAAGAATGCCTGTGCTTTGGAACGATACCCGAGTTTAGAAGACTGGAAAAACCATTTTACAAAGTCAGATAAAGCACCTACCTATATTTTCTTGAGTTCAGAACCCTTTCCTTTTGAATCGAAGCATATTGAACAGGTTCAAGCACTTTTCCCAGCTTCTCAAATCATTTTGATCGATGGAGAAATGTGTTCGTGGTATGGTTCTAGGATGTTGGAGGCTGCAGCTTATATGCAGCAATTAGCTCAATCAATTAAAAATCAAAAAGCGTAGGACCTTCGTTGCTTGCTGGTTTAGGGCGTGGTGCAGCTTTCGGTTTTGGCGCAACAGTTTTTGGTGCGGTAGGAGCTTCGAAAGTTGTAACCGGATCATTTTTAATCTCTTGAAAAACTTGGCTTTCTTGGGTCGAACTTTTAATTTCAGTTTGGCTTTCGTTTTCAAAAGAAAGCACGAGCAATCTGTTTTTGATTTGCTCTAATTTGGAAATCAGCTCTAGCGAATTGATATTACTTTGGTTAGCGCTAATTGACGCAAGGTTTTGCTTGCTTTGATTTTCTTCGATTAGTTCATTTACTTCAATTACTTGAGCACTATGATTCACCTTCGATTTTAACGCTTTTTTGGCGCCTTCAAGTGTATAGCCCTCAACTTTTACAAATTGATAAATGCGCTGAATTTTTTCAATTTCCTTGACCGTGTAGAGGCGATTGCCCTTTTTGTTCTTTTTTGAAACCGCAAGGTTAAATTCTTTCTCCCAAAATCTTAGCAATGAAGCATTTACATGTAAGAGCTCAGCGACCTCGCCGATGCTGTAGTATAATTTGTTAAGTGCTTGATTTTCAATATTGGGCATCTGTTTACTTGAATGAACATTCGAAAATAATTATTATTTTTGCAACAGACGTCAGAAAATGAAATTTCTCCGCATCTTTTTTCTGCTCTTGTTGCTTCAACTCCAGAATCAGGCAAGCGCACAAACACCAACTCCAAAAAATGACCCGCAAGTTGATGCCATTATCAACTATGCAAAAAGTTTTTTAGGGGTGCCGTATCGCTATGGAGGTACGACACCTTCAGGTTTTGATTGCTCGGGTTTTATCAACTATATTTTTGGCAATTTCGGTTTCGATTTAGTGCGCACAAGCTATGGTTTGGCTGAATTGGGTACCACCGTGAAGCTCTCAGATGTACAACCCGGGGATCTCATGTTTTTCAAAGGAAGCAATGTGCATTCAACCGCCGTAGGGCATGTGGCTTTGGTAGTAGAAGTTACACCTGATGCCATCAAATTCATTCATTCCGCCAATACAGGTGTGCGCATCGATAATTTCAAAACTTCTCAGTATTACATTCAGCGCTACATCAAAACAAAAAGACTCGATTACGGCACGCCATAATTTGCTTACATTTGACTATGGATCAAGCGCACCTCAATGAACGTCGCCAATGGTTGTTTATCGCCTTGGCAGGTTTGTTTATTACCAACGCCGTTACTGCTGAATTAATCAGTAATAAACTCATTCAAATCCCGCTTTCATGGCAATTTTTGGGTAAACAGTTTGGTCCTTTTATTACCATCATTGGTATATTGCCATGGCCTGTAGTTTTTCTTTTGACAGACCTCATGAATGAATTTTACGGGCAAAAGGCGGTAAGGCGTCTTTCCTGGATCACTTCAGCGCTTATCGCATATTGTTTTTTGATTGTGGGTATTTCGATGTCCATACCAGCTCATGAAATTCCAGGATCAAAATTGGCAACCAATGCCGCTTACAATTTGGTTTTCGGACAAGCGCAGGCGGTCATTGTAGGAAGTATAGTGGCGTTCTTAGTTTCACAATTACTCGATGCTTTTCTGTTTGAAAAAATAAAGCAGCGTACCGGCAATAAATTCATTTGGTTGCGCAGCACCGGAAGTACCATGATTTCTCAACTCATTGACTCCTATATAGTTTTGTATATTGGCTTTGTTTTGCCCGGTGCCATGACCTTAGAGACCTATTTTGAGGTGGCGCCAACCAACTACATCCTCAAAATGCTCATCGCTATTTTACTTACCCCTTTGATTTATTTGGGGCATTATTTAGTGAAGCGATATCTGAATCAGCACCAATAAGTCGTTTTCTTCTGAGTTGAAACACAAGGGATAGCAACGCAACGAGCGCAAATGCAGCTGCGATGTAAAAAAGCAGTTGCGCGCTTTGTAAGGTGTTATTATAAAATATAAAGGTCATTCCGGAACCAAACAAAATTCCAGCCTCAAGCGCTATAAACATTGTACCAGAACCTGTTCCTCGGCGCTCAGGTAAGCTCAAATCTGCGGTCCAGGCAAAAAGGGTGGGGCTTGAAACACCTGTGGCAAGACCGAAAACACCAGCAGCAATGGTGTAGCTCAACTGGGTTTCCGCTAGCGCCAAAAGAATCATGCTGGTAATCAGAAAAATACAACCAATAAACAGGGTTTGTTCTCGGCCAATGCGGTCAGATAATGACGAGAAAAATAAGCGCATGACAATAGTCGTCAAGACATAGATCCCGAAGAAATAGCCTTTATTTTCAATATTTAAGAAGGCAGAAACATCTGGGGTCAGGACAAAAATGACACCGGAGCTGATGGCCGTTAGAAACATAATCAGTGCGGCTGGCTTTACAGGTTTTTCTATGACATCTTCGGTCTTTAAACGAAGCAAAGACCAACTAAAGGCTTGTTTCTCTGAGAGTGTTTCTTTGATAAAAGCACTAAAAATAACTGCCAGAAAGCCAAAACCTGCAGCACTTAAAAAGAGCGTATCGTAGTTACTATAGCTAAAGATCAAGGACCCTAAAGATTGTCCGACACCAATTCCGAGAGAAATTGCAGTCCCCCAAATGCCCATAGCTGCACCTCGGCGCTTGGCGGGTAACAAATCTGTTAATAAGGCTGTAGCACTTGTTGGGCTAAATCCAGCACTCAGGCCATGAATAAATCTAAGGGCAAACAAAAGCCCAATGGTTCTTGTAAAAGGGTAGGCCAAACTCACAAGAATGGTAATAGCCAAGCCGATATTCATGGTCCGCTTTCTGCCAATGACATCGGCTAATTTTCCAGCAAAAGGTCTAGAGATGCCGGCCGCTATAGAAAACAAAAAGATAATACTTCCTTTGTAGGCAGCACCACCGAGTGCGCTGATGAATGCATTCATTTCTGGTAAAATCAGGTTGAAGCTTAACATAAAGCAAAACATACTTGCGCTGAGCAGCCAGAAATCTTTGGGGTAGGATTTAATCACGCCGCAAAATTAGTCGGATTAAACCATTAGGGTTCTTTTTTGTTATCTTTTCATGAAATACTTAGTTTATCTATTTATGCTATTCAGTTTAAACGCCTGCGGGCAAGAAGGAGACAAAGAAAAAGATGCGCAGAACACCAATTCTTTCAATGGAAGGGCTTTGCCAGAAAACGTTTGTTATGTAGTTAATGGCGGCACAGAAAGGCCTTTCACCGGAAAATATTGGGATCACCACGGGACAGGCACCTATATATGCGTTGCTTGCGATGCGCCTTTATTTGAAAGTACTACCAAATATGATTCAGGTTCAGGTTGGCCTAGTTTTTACGACGTTTTAGTCAATGGAAATGTCAGTAAGCAAATTGACCGCTCTCATGGCATGGTGCGTACCGAGATTAAATGCGCGAATTGTCAAGCACATTTAGGACATGTTTTTGAAGATGGCCCGAAGCCGACAGGTTTGAGATATTGTGTAAATTCGGCCGCATTAAATTTCGAATCGAGTAAGGCCAGTGAACCTTCTGAAAAACAAAACAACATGACAACACAAACCCAAATTGCCACCTTTGGCGCCGGATGTTTCTGGTGCATCGAGGCCTGTTTTAAGGACATGAAAGGCGTTATTT
>JBILTD010000090.1:0-7409 GCA_044371695.1 Crocinitomicaceae bacterium
ACATGCAAAGTGTGACCAACGAAGTCAAACTCATGCTTGACCCAAATGCTGATCCATATGCAGCAGCTCCTTCAGATGCAGCTCCTGCTCGTTTTGGTGCCAAAGATGTCACCGACCTTACCTGGAAAAACCTCATGGATGCCTACAGCTGTACTGAGTGCGGACGCTGTACATCAGCTTGCCCCGCTAACACAACCGGCAAATTACTTTCACCACGTAAAATCATGATGGATACGCGTGATCGCATGGTAGAACTCGGAGATTTCAAACGAAAAAATGGCCAAGACGCCGAAGATGGCAAAAGTTTACTCGGGTCATATATTACCGAAGAAGAACTTTGGGCTTGTACAAGCTGTAACGCTTGTGTACAAGAGTGCCCGGTCAATATTGACCCACTCTCCATTATTATCGATCTACGTCGCTTCCTCGTTATGGAAGAATCAAAAGTACCAACCGAATTAACCGGAATGCTCACCAATATTGAAAACAATGGTGCACCTTGGCAGTTTGCTGCCACTGAGCGCTTAAATTGGGCAAACGAAGATTAAGCAAATCATAAGCAGATGAGTCTACAAGTACGTACAATGGCCGACATGATGGCCACAGGAGAAACGCCAGAAATATTATTTTGGGTAGGTTGTGCCGGTTCTTTCGATGACCGTGCCAAAAAAATCACCAAGGCGCTCGTCAAGATTTTAAACCATTGCAAAGTCAATTTTGCCGTGCTTGGTAGTGAGGAAAGCTGCACTGGTGATCCTGCTAAACGAGCTGGTAATGAATTTACTTTTCAGATGCAAGCACTCATGAATATTGAGTTACTCAATGGTTATGAAGTTAAAAAAATTGTGACTGCTTGCCCGCATTGTTTCAATACACTTAAAAACGAATATCCTGGCTTAGGCGGAACCTATGAGGTCATTCACCACACACAACTGATCCAAGACCTCATCAATACAGGTAAACTCACATTAGCTGACAACGGTACTTTTAAAGGCAAGAAAATTACCTTCCACGACCCTTGTTATTTAGGCCGTGCCAATGATGTTTACGAAGCGCCAAGAGCTTTAATAGAAAAACTAGATGCTGCCTTAGTAGAAATGAAACGCTGCAAAACCAATGGGCTTTGTTGTGGTGCAGGTGGTGCCCAGATGTTCAAAGAAGCTGAAAAAGGCAACAAAGAGATCAATATCGAACGCACCGAAGATGCCCTAGAAACCAAAGCTGGTATTATTGCAACAGGCTGTCCGTTTTGCAATACCATGATGACAGACGGCGTGAAGCATTTCGAAAAAGAAGAAGATATCAAAGTACTCGATATTGCTGAATTAATAGCCAATGCCGCAGACCTATAATTTACCCGTACAGTTTGATGCAAATTGTCGTGTTTGGGTTTTTATCTCAAACCGAAAGCTCAGTGCTACTGAAAGTGCTTGGGCCAATGAGCAGCTACAACAATTTACGGCTACCTGGCAAACACATGGCCAAACCATGAACGCTACAGGTTTTGTATTTGAAGACTTGGCTTTGGTGCTTGTGGCCAATGAAGAAGGCGTGAAGGCTTCTGGTTGTTCGATGGATAAAATCAATCATCAGGTAAAGCGTATTTCCGAAGAAATTGGCATCAATTGCTTGGATCGTATGAATACGCTAGTTCTAGAGCAAAATGAATGGATTTTAGCGCGTTACGACGCCAATGAGCAAAGACGCTGCATTACAGCAGCTACACAAATTCTCGGAGCCATCATTGGTTAAGGTTTTTTTCGCTTCTCAACTTTTTACAGGCCTCATACACCCATCTACCCCATACTATTGTCAAAATAGGGAAAACAAGCACAACAAGCTTGTTAAAGTGCCACGCTGCTTGAAACTCAAAATGAACAAAGTGCTGAACCGCGCGCGTGAGTCCGCAAGCAAAGCACTGTTGATCTAACAACAAAACAGAGAGGCACAATGACTGCCCTTTATCAAAAAAAGAGGCGGGCAGGCACACCAAGATGATTGGAATAGCCAACAGCCCAATTAAACGGATTTTTGATATTATTTTATCGGTAGCGCCCAACGATAATAATTGCATGAATAATACCCGGAAAGCCACACAATAGGGTCCAAAGTAAATTGGTGATAACCATTTCAGTATCCCAATCTGTTATTAATCCAACGGCAATTGGCGGCATGAAGAAGCAAAGCAAATAGATGAGTAACATTGGAAAATCATCAGACGACGTATCAGTTGTTTTCTTCAAAGCATGAATGAACCGCTGCGCCTTAGTATTATTCATTGAAAGTGATGCATGAGCGGCTTTAGAACTACTCTCTTTGACAAAATGTTGCTGAATAACTTCCTTACGGGCATTACTCTTAAGGGCATTATTACCCAAAGGTTTTTCATTGAGAATTAACGATTTTTTAGGAAGCTCTACCTTAACTTGTTCTAAAGAACTAATAGCTATTGGCTCCTCTTCAATGCTGACCGTGAAAGATTCATCTTTTTTTAATTGAGCACTAGACTCCTGTTTTTGTCCCAATGAAAAACCAACTTCGTCAGAAACCTGCTTAGAAGGTTTTACATTTTTTGCTGTGTGCCATTCGATATGATAACCATTTCGATATACACGTTTTTGAATGGTACAAGCACCAAGTAAAAAAGAGATAAGAACAGAAGTGAGAATAAATTTTGTCATTTTACAGTATCTAAAAAGTTTTCTTTTAAAAGTAGCAAATATCACATTTGGATAAGAATATGCTGATAAAAATTAATGTACCCAATTGGGTCAATATCCCCCTATTCCGCTGGCTACTTGTTCAATAGGATGCCAAGTAGTTTTAATCTCTTGAAAATCGGTAATATAGGTCATTCCTTGTGTATTCAGTTGCGAGTAATCTAAAGTTTGGATTTTACAGCGTTTCAGATTATCAATAGCCGCCTCTTGAGCACTGATACTAAGCTCAGTTGGGATATTAGACAAGCAGAGGGCATTGACATCCATATGGCTAGCCAATGTAGGGAGCATTTCAGCAACATTCCCTGTCAAAATATTGACTACCCCTCCTGGTATGTCTGAGGTTGCTAATACTTCACCTAAGGTTATTGAACAAAGTGGTTTTGTAGAATTGGCAATGAGCACCACTGTATTGCCACCCACAATAATTGGCAGCATTTGAGAGATAAGACCACTCAAAGCAGTTTGTTGACAAGCAACCATGCCCACAACACCCATCGGTTCAGGTACTGAAAAATTAAAATGCGAGGAAGCAACCGGGTTCACACTTGAACTAAGGGCTTGATATTTATCTGCCCATCCCGCATAGTAAACGCAACGGTCAATGGAAATTTGCACTTCGTTTGTAGCTTGCTCAAAGGAAGCTCCTAAACTGCAAATCTCCTCGATAAATTGTGCTTTTCTTCCCTCTAATACTTCTGCAATGCGATAAAGGATTTGACCTTTGTTGAAAGCGGTTTTAGCTGCCCAAGAACTTTGTGCTTTACGAGCTACCTGAACGGCATTTCTGACATCTTTTTTGGAAGCTAAACATGCATTTGCAATAGCCTTTCCATCAGGAGATTCAACTAAATAAGAACGACCGCTTTCAGTACGCGGAAATTGTCCACCGATATAAAGCTTATATGTTTTGAGAATTTCCATTAGTTGATGAATTTTAAATAAGCACTAAGTCCATGCATACCTCCCTCACGACCAAAGCCGCTTTCTTTAAAGCCGCCGAATGGAGAGGCCGGATCAAATTTATTGTATGTATTAGCCCAAACAACGCCCGCTTGTAACTGACTGCTCAGACCAAATATGCGCGCACCTTTATCCGTCCAGACTCCGGCTGCCAAGCCGTAAGGCGAATTATTAGCTTTTTGCAAAACCTCATCAATGGTTCTGAAGGTTTGAATAGTAAGAACAGGGCCAAAAATTTCTTCTTGAGCAATACGTGCGCTTTGTGCAACATCGGTAAAAAGCGTTGGTGGGCAGTAATAACCTTTAGCCGGTAAATTACAAATTGGCTGATATAGTGCTGCCCCCTCTTCAACACCTAGCGAAATATAGCGCTCAATCGTTTCCAATTGCTTTTTAGAATTAATGGCGCCGATATCTGTGTTTTTATCTAACGGGTTGCCTACATAAATGCTCTGTAAACGGAACTTCAATTTCTCAATAACACGTGCTGAAATAGATTCTTGAACATAAAGTCTTGAACCAGCACAACAAACGTGTCCTTGATTGAAGAAAATTGCATTGATTACTCCTTCAACGGCCTGATCTATTGGAGCATCTTCCAAGATGATATTTGCAGATTTTCCACCCAGTTCCAAAGTGAGTTTTTTGTCGGTTCCGATACAGGCCTTTTGAATTTGCTTGCCTACAGCCGTGCTTCCTGTAAAAGCTATTTTATTGACATCCGGATGCGCCACTAAAGCCTCACCACTATCTCCATAGCCGGTAACAATATTGACAACACCCGCTGGCAAACCTGCCTCTTGGCAAATTTCAGCAAATTTAAGAGCCGTTAAAGAGGTGGTTTCGGCAGGCTTTAATACAACTGTGTTTCCACATGCTAAGGCAGGTGCTATTTTCCATGCTAACATTAAAAGTGGAAAGTTCCATGGGGTAATTTGTGCTGCAACACCAAGTGCTGCAACTTCTTTTCCTGCAAACGCCTCTTGAAGTTTATCAGCCCAACCTGCATAATAGAAAAAATGATTGCACGCTAAGGGAACATCAGCATCTCTTGATTCTTTGATCGGCTTACCCCCATCTAAAGTTTCAAGAACCGCTAATTCACGAGACTTTTCTTGCATGATCCTGGCAATGCGAAATAAGTATTTTCCGCGCTCAGCACCGCTAAGTTTGGACCATACATTTTCGTATGCCGTTCGGGCTGCTCGAACGGCTAGGTCGATGTCTTGTTTTTGCGCCCATGCGATTTTTGCCAAATGGCTTTCATCTGCCGGATTGACTGAATCAAAATAAGTTTGTGAGAGCGGAGCTTGCCACTGCCCATTAATAAAAAGCTCATATTGTGCTTTGAGTTGAACCACAGATGTTGATTCTAAAGAGGGTTCTAGATTCCAGTTGGTAGGGCTCATAGTTAATCAATTGAAAAGTAGGAAGCTGACTGATATTTACCCGTCAGTTGTTTTTGATATTGCATGAGTAAGTCATTAGCCAAACTGCTAGCACCAAAACGGTACCACTCGTTGTTCAGCCAGGCCTCTCCAAGTACTTCTTTCACTAATAAAAGGTGCTGTAATGCAATTTTTGCTGAAGAAATACCACCTGCTGGCTTCATGCCAATCATTTGACCCGTTTTGTCATAATGGTCTTTGATTGCGGTAAGCATAGTGAGTACAACTGGAAAAGTAGCCGCAGGCTGAATTTTACCTGTTGATGTTTTAATAAAATCAGCACCAGCAGCAATAGCTAAGCTCGAAACGCGCTTCACTTGATCGAGTGAATCGAGTTCGCCAGTTTCAAAGATGACTTTAAGTCTTGCTGTGCCGCAAAGTTCTTTGATAGCTGCAATTTCGTCATAAACAAAGTTGTAGTCTCCGGCTAAAAAACGGCCGCGAGAAATCACCATGTCAATTTCGTCGGCACCATGCTCAACTGCATGCAGTGTATCAAGCTTTTTTACCTCAAAAGGTGCTTGGCCTGCGGGGAAGGCCGTTGAAACAGCGGCTACTTTGATGGATGTATTTACTAAAGCTGTTTTGGCAACTCCTACCATTGTTGGGAAAACACAAACTGCAGCCACCGTTGGTAAACCTTCAGCTTGGTCGTGAAGATGCTGCGCTTTATAGCACATTTGACGCACTTTTCCAGGTGTATCTTTTCCTTCAAGCGTCGTGAGGTCAATCATCGAAAGTGCCATGCGCAAACCTTGAAGTTTTGCCGGGCCTTTTAAGCTTCTCGTTTGGATTTTTGCAATGCGTTCTAGACTACCAATTTGGTCAACTGGAGCAACGCTGTTTAAAAGAACAGAGAGGGATGTAAGGGATGTATTGGGCTGCATTGACCCAAAGTTAAGAAAACTTGGCTTTGAGTGACTTACTCTTCGTCGGAGTCGTCGTCTTCAGCGGCGTCTGAGTCGTAGTCATCATCTTCTTCCTCGTCGTCGTCACCGAGTTCGTCGTCTTTGATGTCGTCTACTTTGTCAAAGTCATCTTCAAAATCTTCGTCGTCGTCATTGACAACTGGTTTTGCTTTAGGCATGACTTTGTTGATTTTTACCAAGTAAATGACCTCGTCTGTTTCCCAGACCAAAGCATCTAAGACCTCACCCGTTGGGGTTTTGATGGTGGTTAAATGATTGATGTATCCGTCAGGGAAATCCTTGAGGATTTGTTTTTTCTGCTCAATAGTGAGTTTGTCGTAACTGATGATTGCTCTTCTTTTTGACATAGGAAAGACAAATATTTAAGGGCAAAATTATATTTTTTGTGTTTGTAGCAAACACCTAATTCAAAAATCTTAAAAATTTTATTTTTGAAATAAGTAATAATACGGATTAAGTACCTAAAAGCCAGGTATGGACACCGTTTTTTAAATACCTTTGTAAAAACACTTTTTTCGAGTATGTCCAAATCCAAAAGCGCCTTTTTTTGTCAAAACTGTGGTTATGAAGCCCCTAAATGGCTCGGTAAATGCCCAGGATGTAAAGAATGGAACACTTTTGTGGAAGAGCGCACTGAAAAAACACCAAAACATGTTGTTAGTTTCTCAAAATCAAACCAAGCACAACAAGCTGTTTTAATCCAAGAGGTACAAAAAAGTGAAGAGAGCAGAATACCGTTGCAAGATTTTGAACTAAATCGTGTGCTAGGCGGTGGCATTGTTCCAGGTTCTATCAATTTGTTGGGTGGTGATCCCGGTATCGGAAAATCAACCTTACTCTTGCAATTAGCCATCAAAGAGCAACTCAAAGTGCTTTATGTTTCAGGAGAAGAGTCCGAACAACAAATCAGAATGCGCGCCGAAAGACTCGGCCTAGATAACCAACAGTGTTTTCTTCTAACCGAAACCAATTTGCAGCAGGTCTTGCTTCAGGCCGAAGCCATTCAGCCCCAACTGCTCATTATCGACTCTATTCAAACGCTTTATACAGATAGTGTAGAAAGCTCGCCAGGATCAGTAGTTCAAGTGCGCGAATGCACGGCCAACCTACTCCGTTTTGCCAAACAAACAGATATTCCAATTTTTCTAATTGGCCACATCACCAAAGATGGCACCATCGCCGGGCCAAAAGTACTCGAGCACATGGTCGATGCTGTTTTACAATTCGAAGGAGACCGTCACCATATTTACCGTTTGCTACGCAGCATCAAAAACCGCTTTGGCTCTACTAATGAACTTGGTATTTATAGCATGCAAGGCGATGGCCTGCATCCGGTAGCCAATCCTTCA
>JBILTD010000091.1:0-7349 GCA_044371695.1 Crocinitomicaceae bacterium
AGCCGAGGTGGAAGAGGTAGAGGTTCAACTCACTTCTTTGGTTACAGGTAAAGTATATACCTCAGAAACCGGCGAAAACGGAAAGTTTACCTTCAGAAATGTACCTATCGGTAAATCAAAATTGAGTCTCATCGACAAAGATTACCGCGCAACCACATTAAAAGTATTTGAAACCAATGCCAAAGAGCACTTGGTGCACTACACATTCAGCAAAACACAGCCCTTTACTGCCCAATTAAAAGTTTCTTGGCTGTTTAACTGGGGTGATCGTGAAATTACCGTAAACGGTAAAAAAATTGTCAAGGAGCATTATTGGTCTCACATGACAGCTCGCGTTGTTTTGATCATTTACGGCTTATGCTTGGTCTTGATTTTCTTTTACAGTGTCATTCAATTGAGTTTGGCTATTGCTTATGTGCGCAACAGAAAGAAGCAACAAGCCCGTGTTACACCTCCTTTTGATTTGGCAAATGCACCAAAAGTAACGGTTCAATTGCCGATGTTTAACGAAATGTATGTGGCAGAGCGCATCATTGAAACTTGTGCTGAAATTGACTACCCACGCGACAAATTTCAGATTCAGGTCCTCGATGACTCCACAGATGAAACCAAAGAGATCATTGCCAAGAAATGTGCTGAGGTAGCAGCAAGGGGCATTAACATCCAACACGTGCACCGCGTAGACCGAACAGGTTACAAAGCGGGGGCCCTTGATGCAGCCATGGATAAGGTAGAAGGCGAGTTCATTGCCATCTTTGATGCCGATTTTGTACCGAGCAAAGACTTTTTATTGCGCACCATTCCTTATTTCACAGAAAACATCGGTGTGGTTCAAACGCGTTGGGGACACCTCAACAAAGATTACTCTTTACTTACCGAACTTCAAGCATTTGGTCTTAACGGACACTTTGCCATTGAGCAAGGAGGTCGCAATGCCAGTGGACACTACATCAATTTCAACGGAACTGCAGGTGTTTGGCGTCGTGCAACTATTGACGACGCTGGGGGTTGGGAACACGACACCATTACCGAAGACCTCGACTTAAGTTACCGTGCTCAAATGAAGGGCTGGCAATTTGTTTACCTCGAAGAAGTAGAGTCTCCGGCTGAACTACCAATCACGATGTCAGCACTCAAGAGTCAGCAACACCGTTGGATGAAAGGTGGCGCCGAAGTTTTCATTAAAATGTGGAAGCGTCTAGCTACTACCAGAGGTTTGAAATTTTCAGATCGCGTTCACGGTTTGGCGCATTTGTTCAATTCAAGTGTATTTTTCTTTATCCTGATTTTGTCTTTATTGAGTTTGGCAGTGTTGCACATCAAAGATTCTTTCTCTGACCTCAATATTTACATCAAGTACGGAATGTACTTCTTCTCGAGTACCATTTTCTTGGGCTTCTATTACTGGAATTCATTCCGCGACAAGAAAGGCAACTTCTTTGGTGATCTTGTTCGCTTTTTAGCGCGTTTTGTCCAATTCTTGACCGTTTCTATGGCTTTGGGTCTTAGCAATGCGGTAGCGGTTATCGAAGGTTATTTAGGCATCAAGAGTTCGTTTGTGCGCACCCCTAAGTTTAACGTGGCTAAAAAGGATGAATTCAAAGGAAATAAGTACGACAAAAAGAGCCTGTCCATCATCAATATTTTGGAAGGGATCTTTATGGTAACCTTTGGTTTTACGGCTGTGAACCGCGCTATTTATGGAGACTTAGGAATGGTGCCATTCCATTTAATGTTAGCGATTGGTTATGGCATTATTTTCTTTAATACCCTCAAAGAAAACCGAGCGCCACAGGGCTAATTATTCTTTTACAATACTGAGGCTTTCGAGCCTTGGTTCGTATTTTCCGCTTCTAAACTGAAAAGTACTTCGGAAACTATTTCCCTTACAAACATATGAACCAATAGTGGTTCCGTTGCCATCTATGGACTTGCTGTTTTTGTACCGGAACACAAAAGTACCTTTAGGGTATTTTTGAAAAAAGCTATTAAGAATCATTTCTGCTTGTGCTAACGGAAAAGCACCCTCAGTGCCAGGGAGTTGCAGTACAATTTTATCTTTGCCTAAACTAATGATAGAATGTGAATCGTTGGATTCCATTCCTTTCTGAATCACAGAGTAAGGAATATCACTACTGAGGCCAATAGCAATAAGTAATCCGGCGAATAAATTGTAAATTACATTCATGCCACAAACTTAACAAAAATGATGCCGCAAATTTCTCTAAATTTGTAGCAATTACTAGCCAAATGAAAGCACAGCAAGACCAACTCGTCATATACAATAGCCTTAAAGGTGAAAAAGAAGTTTTCAAGCCTCTAGTTGAGGGTCATATTGGCATGTATGTTTGTGGTCCAACGTTGTACAGCGAGCCACATATGGGCAATATGCGTACTTTCATCAATTTCGACCTCATTTACCGTTATCTATTGCATTTGGGTTTTTCTGTGAAGTATGTCCGAAATATTACCGATGCAGGTCACATTACCAATTCAGCAGGTCAAGAGGTTGACAGCATTGGCGAAGCTGCAAAAGCTGCACAAATGCAATCTTTAGAGATAGTCTATAAATATGCAGTTAAGTTTCAAGAATTGCAGCGCATCTATAATTTGTTGCCTCCAAGCATCGAGCCAACTGCTACTCAGCACATCCAGGAGCAAATCGAAATCATTGAGCAAATTTTGGCAAACGGCTATGCCTATGAAGTCAATGGCTCGGTCTATTTTGATACACGTCGTTATATGCAAGATTACCATTACGGTATCTTGAGCGGCAGAAAGGTTGACGAACTTGAAAACGAGACGCGTGCCTTGAATGCCCAAGATGAAAAACGCTTCTTTGCCGATTTCGCATTATGGAAACGCGCAAACCCCAACGACATGCAAATTTGGCGTTCGCCTTGGGGTAACGGAAATCCGGGTTGGCATATAGAGTGTACAGCCATGAGCACCAAGTATTTAGGTAAGCAGTTCGACATCCATGGCGGTGGCATGGACCTCAAGTTTCCGCATCACGAAGATGAAATTGCTCAAAGCTGCGGTTCTTTTGGTTGTAACCCTGCGCGTTACTGGATGCATGCCAATATGCTCAATGTCAATGGTCAAAAGATGTCTAAGTCTTTTGGTAATTACTTTTTACCGAAGCAAATTCTAGATGGCACTACAGGGCTCTTCGAAAAATCTTACTCGGCCAATGTGGTGCGCTTCTTCATGATGCAAGCACATTACCGTAGCAACCTGGATTTTACGCAAGAGGCCTTAAATGCTGCCGAAAAAGGTTTGTCTAAACTGACAGATGCACTTGCAACCCTTTCACGCTTAGAAGGTGCCGAAAAGTCTTCTTTTGATGTGGAGGCTTTAGTGGCTACGTTCTACAAAGCCATGAACGACGACTTCAATGCGCCAATACTCGTTGCCAATCTTTTTGAAGCCACGCGCCTGATCAATTTGGTAAACGATGGCAAAGAACAAATATCAGTGACAGATCTCGCTTTACTCAAAGAGAAAATGGCGGCCTTCGTTTTTGATGTTTTGGGTCTGCAACAAGAAAACAGCAATTCAGAAACACGCTTGGCGCCAGTTATGGACCTCGTACTCGATTTGCGTCAGCAGGCCAGAACCAATAAAGACTGGACAACCTCAGATCAAATCAGGGACGGTTTAGCCAAAGCCGGAATTGTCGTGAAAGATGGTAAGGAAGGTACTACTTGGAGCTAAACGCTAGTCAGTCTAATTTTTAGCACTTTGGATATTGGCTTCAATGCCATTCCAGAGTTGAAAACGTTTTTCAAGGGCTAAAATTGAAACTTCTTGTGCTTCTTGCCACTTGGTGGCGTCTGATCCACAAATTTCTTCCATCATTTTCAATGAAATTGGCCCGTGGTCATCGCCGTCTACTTCAATATGGCGCTCAAGGTAATAAAGCAATTTGTCAATGTTGCTTTGCCCTTGCCCTTGCATTTCGCGCAAGATTTCTATGAACATATCTGGGATGAGGTCTTCACGGCCAAATGTAAACAATGCTGCAATTTTGTGGAGGTGCCCTGAATCAATGACTTCAAAGGTAAAGCGCACAAACTCACGGGTTTCTTCATTGATTTCTAGTTGGTAGAGCGCTTCATCAAGTGTTTTTCCGTAAGAAAGCCATTCTGTAAGTTGATGAATTGGCATGGTTTGGGCACCAATTTGTTGCATGGCCTCAAGGTACATTTCGAAATGGCTCAGGACTTTCCCATCTTTATCTTGGTCTGATTCTTCTCCGAGAACAATTTCATTAATGAAACGACGCGTGGTTGGAGAACCTTTTGGTGACCATGGAACTTCAACACAAGTGAGCTCGCGTTGCAAGGCTTTCAGGAGACTCATGAAATCCCAGACGGCAAAAATGTGTTGTTCCATGAAGAGTTGGAAATCTTCAATGCGCTCAATTTGGGCATACATCGAATGCGCCAAAAGACGTTCTCTTGCTGGTTGAATTGCTGCTTGCAATTGTTCAGTTTGTGTGCTCATGATTTCAGAACAAATAAAAAATCAATTAGTTGAGCTTAATGCCAAGTTCTTTTAATTGTGCGTCATTTAAGGGTGATGGCGCATCAATCATGGTGTCACGGCCCGAATTATTTTTAGGGAAAGCAATGTAGTCACGGATAGATTCTGAGCCACCCATGGTTGCCACTAAACGATCGAGTCCAAAGGCCAAACCACCGTGTGGAGGCGCACCATATTCAAATGCAGACATCAAGAAACCAAATTGGGCTTGTGCCTCTTCTTTGGTAAAACCAAGAAGGTCAAACATGCGTGATTGCAGGTCGCGGTCATGAATACGAATAGAACCTCCGCCAAGCTCAACACCATTCATGGCGAGGTCATAGGCATTGGCACGCACCTTTCCTGGATCGGTATCAATGAGGTGCATATCTTCTGGTTTAGGGGAAGTGAAGGGGTGGTGCATGGCATGATAGCGTCCGCTTTCTTCGTCCCACTCCAATAAAGGAAAATCAAGGACCCAAAGTGGCTTGAATTCATTGGGGTTGCGCAAACCTAGTTCTGTTCCTAAATGTAAGCGCAATTCATTGAGTTGTTTGCGTGTTTTAGCAAGGTCTCCAGAAAGCAAAAGCAAAAGGTCTCCTGGCTTGGCACCTGCGAGGTTGGCCATTGCTTTGAGATCTTCTTCTGTATAGAATTTATCAACGCTTGATTTAAAGCTGCCGTCTGTGTTACACTTGATATAAACCAAGCCTTTAGCGCCAATTTGCGGACGTTTTACCCATTCTGTGAGTTCGTCGAGTTGTTTGCGGGTATATTCGGAACAACCTTCTACATTGATTGCTAAAACGGCCTCGGCGCTATTGAAGACGACGAAATCTTTGCTTTGTGCAAGCGCTGTGAGATCTACGAATTCCATCCCAAAACGAATATCTGGTTTGTCAGAGCCATAGCGCTCCATGGCTTCTGCGTAGGTCATGCGTGGGAAAGCCCCTTCAAACTTGACACCGCGAACGTTTTCAAACAGGTGCTTGATGAGCCCTTCAAACATGTTGAGGATGTCGTTTTGTTCGACAAAGGCCATCTCGCAGTCGATTTGGGTAAACTCTGGCTGACGGTCTGCGCGAAGGTCTTCGTCACGGAAGCACTTGACAATTTGATAGTAGCGGTCAAAGCCACTCACCATGAGTAATTGCTTAAATGTTTGCGGTGATTGCGGCAAAGCATAAAACTGACCTTCGTTCATGCGGCTAGGCACCACGAAGTCACGCGCGCCTTCTGGTGTAGACTTGATAAGAACCGGAGTTTCGACATCTAAAAAGTCTTTGGAGTCGAGGTATTTGCGGGTTTCAAGAGCTACTTGATTGCGCAAACGCAATTTTTGCTGAACAGGCCCCCTTCTTAGGTCGAGGTAGCGGTATTGCATGCGCAGTTCGTCGCCGCCGTCTGTTTCATCTTCAATGGTAAATGGCGGAAGTTTAGCCGCATTGAGTATGGTGAGTTTGCCGACAAGAATTTCGACCTCACCTGTGGGCATATTTTTATTCTTGCTGCTGCGCTCAATGACTTGCCCTTCAATTTGGATCACGAATTCACGACCCAATTTTCTGGCTTGCTCACAAAGAGCTGCATTAGACTCCATGTTGAAAGCTAATTGGGTGATACCATAGCGGTCACGGAGGTCCAGGAAAGTCATGCCACCGAGGTCTCGGGAGCGCTGAACCCAGCCAGCTAAAGTTACATTGGTTCCGACATGTTCTAATCTGAGTTCTCCGCAGGTGTGTGAGCGATACATAGCTTTGTTTTTGAAGCAACAAAGGTAAGCAATCTCGGTTAAAACCCGTCTCGCTTGAGGTAGGAAGTATCGATCAGTGCATCAAAAAATGCAAGCAATTGTTTTTTCTCTTTCGAACTCAGTAGAAAGGGCTGAATTCTTGGGTCTTGAAGTGAATGTTTGGTTCCGCCTTTTTGATAATGGGCAAGTACGTCAACAAGACTGTTTAAGCTACCGTCATGCATGTAGGGGAAAGTGAGCGGAAGATTTCTCAGGGAAGGGATCTTGAATTTACCGATATCAGATGAATCGTGATGGATTCTGAAGCGACCCTGATCAGTTTTGCCTTCATAACTTGCATAAAGGCCGTTGTTGGCGGCTTCGTAGGTTGTAAAATAAGGTGCCGGATGGCACTGTATACAATAGAGCTTTTCTGAAAAGAGTTTCCAACCTGCTTTTTGCGCTGCTGTAAGTGCTTTGGAATCACCATTCATGTATCGGTCAAATGGGGCATTCATCGAGAGCAAACTTCTTTCAAATGCGGCAATGCTTCGGGTCAAGACCCAAGCATCAAATTCTCGGTTATAAATGCTTTTCGCAGCGGCTTGATATTCAGGGATTTTGCGAAGTTGCCCGATCAGCACCTTCATGTTATGACCCATTTCAACGGCCTCTTGAATGGGTACAATTACCTGAAGCTCTAATGATTCGAGGTGTGCATCAAACATCGCCGTTTTTAAAAAAGCCGCATTGAGAATACTGGGTGCATTGCGTTCGCTGAGTTGCCCATTGATGCCTTTGCTTCTTGCTAAGTTGTCTGTAAAAGCCTTGTTTGGATCATGGCAACTTGCACAAGAAATACTGCCATCCAAAGACAAGCGCTTGTCAAAAAAAAGTTGTCTGCCTAAGGCAATTTTTGCCAGACTTTGAGGATTATCTGAAGGTGTAGGAACAACGATACTTGCATTGAGGTCTTGACTTGAGCCACAGCGAAGGATGCCGAACCCGAGTAAAATAATTGTGGCGCAAATACCAAATGCCTTTGTCATTAGAAATACAAACGCTGAGTCTGTGAGCTTGTGGAGCTGCT
>JBILTD010000092.1:0-7318 GCA_044371695.1 Crocinitomicaceae bacterium
CATCTTTAGCCATCGGTTTATCGGTTTCAAGCCAAGCTTGCATGCGCTCAATGCGGTCTTCAGCAACTTCTAATTCATAAGATCCTTTTCCGATGGACATATAGAGCGCATCTGCTAGATGTTCAACCATGCGTTGTGGGCTCATGCTACCCCAAGCAGGAACTTGTTGAGCAGTAAGTTTGGAAAGCTGGGTCAGCATTGACTCCAACTCGAGCGAAAAATTTGACATATTATTTGTTTCCGATAATGATGTGAAGGCTTTTTGGTACTACTTGAACATGTAGTTCACGGCGCACTTGTTGTGGTTCGCCGTCATAGTGAGCCAAGCCATTAGGAAGAGATATTTTTGCCTTCTTGAATGAGATAACTTCGGCATAGCTAGATTGATCAGATTTTCCAGTAAAGAATTGAAAAATCATTTTAGGTATGCTGAAGAATGAAAATGGCTTCAGTAAGAATAACTCAAGCTTCCCATCTGTAGCATCTGATTTAGGAGACACTTTGAAGCCATTTCCAAACTCAGAGGTATTGGCAATGGTACAAAGGACGACAGGCATTTTTTTGATCTGACCATTGGTGTCAATGGAAATATTCATGGGGTTGTAACGGAAGAATTCTTTGAATACGTGCTTGACGTAGGTCCAGAATCCGCGTTTTTTGTCTTGGTCAAACTTTTGGGCAATAACGGCGTCTAGACCATAGCCACCGACACCTAAAAAGGGTTGATCATTGACCAAAACGGTATCCATTTGGATGTGATGATTTTGGTTGATGGTTTCAATGGCTAAGCGGATGTTCCTTGGAATGGCCATATGACGTGCCAAGCCGTTTCCAGAACCGATAGGAATGACAGCTAAGCTAGTTTTAGAACCAATGAGGGCAGTGCCAACTTCGTGAACTGAGCCATCACCTCCAACCGCACAAACGATGTCGATGCCTAGTTTGACTGCGTTTTTAGCGAGTTCAATAGCGTGACCTTTGTATTGTGTGTATTGAATTTCAAAAGTAAATTGCTCATGGTTGAGGTATTGGCGCACCAAAGCCGGGATGTCGTCTTTACGACGCACACCAGAAATCGGGTTAATGATGAACCAAATACGTTTTTTCATGTACTTTTGAGCGTTGTTCTTATTCAAAGTTACAATTTTTTTCGGGAATCATTAGGAAGTTTAATCCTGATACTTGCCGAAACCTTCACTTTTCACCTATTTTAGCAACAAAAACAGTGCCATGAAAAAGAAAGTCGCAAGCAATCCGCTAGAAGCCAACAGACAACAACTTATAGACCTTTTAATGCATAAGTCTGCACTCAAGCAGGACGTCGCCGATGACCTAGAAGTCGTATTTGACGATCTTCGAAAACTCATTGATTTAGAAATCAAGGCACTCAAAGAGGTGATTACCGATGAGCGCGTGCGTTTATTTGTAAAGGATAGAGGAGATCACGAATTCCATGTTTATATTGGCAGTGATGTGTTGGTGTTTAACCTTCATCATAATGTCTTTAGATTGCCAGATAGCAATCCGCTGTGGGGAACATCTTATTTCAAGAGTCAGCCAAATAATGGTTATTTCGGCACCATTCATATTTATAATTTTTTAGCAGAATCTTTGCAGCAAAATCGCCTCGACGATCAAGGGTATTTGCTCGCACGCATTTTTGTGAATCATGAAAGACATTTTTTCATTGAAGGAAAGGGTTCATTGGGCTATACTTTTAGTGATCCGCAGCACATGCTTTTAAGTGCCGAAATGTTGCAGTTGATAGCTCAAATGTCTTTTGCTTATGCCTTGCAATTTGATCTATATATCCCACCTTTTGAATTAATGGATGAAGTCAGTGTAGGACAAATTTATGTGATGGGTGAGCAGCTCAAATTACGCACTGCCAAACGATTAGGATTTAAGATGAGTGCAGACGAGTCAGAAAATTCTTAAAAAAATAGCTACAACTCTTGCTCTTCAAGAATTTCCTAGTATATTTGCAATCCCAAATTCGGGGATTTTGACATATTGGCCCATTCGTCTAGTGGTTAGGACGCAAGGTTTTCATCCTTGAAACAGGAGTTCGATTCTCCTATGGGCTGCCAATTTTTTGGCCCATTCGTCTAGTGGTTAGGACGCAAGGTTTTCATCCTTGAAACAGGAGTTCGATTCTCCTATGGGCTGCATTTTTTTTAACGATTTTAATTAATATAAGCTATGGCAAACCATAAATCATCCATCAAGCGCATTCGTTCAAACGAAGCTAAACGCGTATTGAACAAATACCAGCACAAAACAGCTCGTAATGCAATGCGTAAATTGCGCGCTACTAAAGACCGCAACGAAGCAGTTGGAATGCTTCCTACAGTAGTAGCTATGTTGGATAAACTTGCAAAACGCAACATCATTCACAAAAATAAAGCGGCAAATCTTAAGTCAGGTTTGCAATTGCGCGTAAACGCACTTTAATTTTTTGAATTCAATTTGTGAAGGGTCGCCTCATTGGGCGACCCTTCTTTTTTTCTTAAGTTTGTATCATGAAACTAACCGTCATACTTGTTTTGTGCACTGTTTTCTATTCAAAGGCGCTGGCTCAAAAGTTAGGCCCTCAAGACACTTTGCTCATTACAAATCGCACATTTGGCGCTACGGATTCATTGCTACAGATCATGGATGGTTTTTCATCTAATTTCTTTTTTCAAGCACAACAAAATACACTTTGCGCAACCGATTTTCTGAAGCCGGGTTTCGTAGCTTTTTCTGAAGCCAAGCATACTAAAAAACCTTTTTTATTTAGTGCGCTCCCTCATTTGGGCTTTGGTTATGGTTTCGGCGCCCAAGGATCGCAGCTTTTAAGACTCGATTACGAACAAGCCTTTGCGCATCATACGTTACTCAATTTGCGTTATGACCGCTGGCAAAGAACAGGTTTTATGCGCGCCGATGACTTGCGTTTTAGTGGTTTGCAAATCAACTTACATCAGCTGGGCAAAGCACATGAATTTCAGGTTTCTTTTTCAAATGCAAGTGATGACCGGCAGTGGTCAGGTGGTCTTGTCAATTACGCTGATCTCAATTCACTTGCTCTTGACCTGATTCCTGTTCTAAAAGAAACAGCACGCACTCAGAAAAATACCTATGATGCTACAATTCAATTCAGGTATCGTATTCTTGGTGATTCATTAAAACGACTCAATTTTGCAAGCTATCATGCTTTTCACTTGCAGCAAAGACTTTATCAAGAGCAAGGCAATCTGGCACTTTTCTATCCGGAAACTTTTTTAAACACAGACACTTGTACAGATACCTTTCGTCAGCAATTTTTGGAAAATCGGGTGGGCCTAAATTGGAGCGCTCCAAGATTTCAGGTTTCATCCTTGTTGGGTTTGAAACAAAGGCAATGGGCTGACCCTGTCCAGAGTTATGATACCTTAGAAGTCAATTGGAATAACGAACTATCTTATAATGGTCAGCATCTCCATTTATTACATTCAAATCGGATCAATTTAAAAGGGGCAGCAGACGGTTATCGTACGCAAACAAAAATCAAATATACTTTCGTGAAAACGAGCCTAGAACTACAGCATCAATATAGCAATGAATGGCCTTTATTAATGCAGCGTGGCTACATGAGTAATTTAACCAATTATTCTTGGTCAAGCCCTCAAAAAGAAAGGTTTCAACAACTGAATGCGCAGCTGAGTTTGAGTTTGAATAAATTGTTTCTTGGCTTCAATTTAGGCCTGGCTACCTTTGCCAATGTTTATCGTTTTGAGCAAAGTTCGATGTTCTGGACACAGTTTGGGTTAACTTCTACGGGTAGTTATGCAACAGCTAGTACGCAAGTAAAATATCAATTCGGCACTTTTAACTTGAGTACTGCCTATCAATATTTGGCACAAAACACAGCTCAGTTTTTACCAAGACACAATGCTTCATTATCATTAGTTTGGAAAGACGGTGTTTTCAAGGACCAACGCTTAAAAATGGCAATAGAGGGCAAGATACAATATCAGTCGAGTTTCCGAGCATTAGTATATTTACCTTTTATAGAAAGTATTGATTGGCTGGCGACGCAAAGCGCTGCTACTCAAAATGGATTTATAAATGCACAATTAGGAATGGCTCTTGAAGTAAAAACCTTTAGGTTCTTTGTAAATGTTGCCAATCTAGGCAGTTTTTGGAATCAAGAAACGATTTCAATGGTGCAAGGATATCCGTTCCCGCCATTACAAATAAGGCTAGGCTTAACTTGGGATTTCTGGAATTAAGGAAAATTCAGGAAGAAAAATCTGATTAAGCTTTTCCGAGTACTTCAGCCATTTTTGCACCAATTTGTGCAGGAGAATCAACTACGTGGATTCCGCACTCTTTCATGATACGTTTTTTAGCTTCAGCGGTATCGTCTGTACCGCCAACAATGGCACCAGCATGGCCCATTGTGCGTCCTTTAGGGGCAGTTTCACCAGCGATGAAACCAACAACTGGTTTGGTTCCATTGTCTTTGACCCAACGAGCTGCAATAGCTTCAAGGTTACCACCAATTTCACCAATCATAACGATACCTTCTGTTTCAGGATCATTCATGAGTAATTCAACAGCTTCACGGGTTGTAGTTCCGATAATTGGGTCACCCCCGATACCGATCGCAGTTGTGATACCCATTCCAGCTTTAGCAACTTGATCAGCAGCTTCATAAGTTAGTGTTCCTGATTTTGAAACAATACCGATTTTACCTTTTTTGAAAACAAAACCTGGCATGATACCCACTTTTGCTTCACCTGCTGTGATGACACCAGGGCAGTTAGGACCAATAAGGCGTGTATTGAAACCTTTGATATATTCTTTGGCTTTCACCATATCGTTAACAGGGATACCTTCAGTAATACAAACGATTACTTTGATGCCAGCTTCAGCAGCTTCCATGATGGCGTCTGCGGCAAAAGCTGGTGGTACAAAAATGATAGAGGTATCGGCCTGAGTTTTTTGAACGGCATCAGCTACGGTATTAAATACCGGACGATCGAGGTGTGTACTTCCACCTTTACCTGGTGTTACGCCACCAACCACGTTTGTACCAAATTCAATCATTTGGCTAGCATGGAAAGTTCCTTCACTACCTGTAAAACCTTGAACAATTACTCTAGAATTTTTATTTACCAATACACTCATAAGATGTTATTTTTTGCGAGTCAAAATTAAGCATTTATTTGGCATCAACGATAGTCATTTCAAAATACAATATTTTATCTTTTGAAATTTTATCCGTGCCTGCCTGACCATAGGCTAATTGAGGAGGAGCGATACAGCGCAAATGACTACCAACCGGAAGTTGAAATAAAGCTTCTTGCCACGCTTTGATAAGACCGGCTAAGGGCAAGCCTACTGGTTTATCTTGCTTTTCAATACGTTCACCTGAAAGTAAAAACAATTGATATTTTACCCAAATACTGTCATTATATTGAATTTTTCTGCCTGTACCAAGGGTATCAACTTTGAGGTACAAACCACTGCCTGTTGGCTTGAGGTTAAGCTTATTTTTATTGATGTACTTCTTGATTTGTTGGTCAAAAGTTTGGGTTTCTTCATCAGAATAACCGCAAGCAAATAAAAGACAGCTTAGGCTGGCTAAAAGAAAAATACGTATCATGGTTTTTGCAAAACAGCTAAGTAATGATCTTCGTAGGTGCAGGCACGACGGCATTTGAAGCCCATTTCTGTGGCTTGTTGATGCAAGGTGTCGTAGTCTATGTATAGCCATTCAAACTCAGGGCCACTTATTTTGTTGTAGTGCATCTGAAATTTGAAGTTTCCGTAATATTCTGAATTGAGATCGAGCCAAACTGAACCGTCTTCGTCTTCATATAGATATTTGACGTCTGTCGAATCTGCAATAAGGCAACCTCCTGGCTCTAATAAATCATAGGCATGCTTCAGAAAAGCAGGTAGTTTTGATAATTTTTGTGCCAAACCAAAGCCATTCATTAATGAAAGGATGGTATTGTATTTTTGAGTTGGTTTGAGGGCATAGAAGTCTTGTTGTTTAGCGTTTAGGCCTAAAGTCTTCATGTAGGTAACAGCCCCAGCTGAAAGGTCAATTGCAGTGACGTCAAGACCATAATCTTGAAGCACTAAACTATGAACACCAGCACCAGCACCAATGTCGAGTACTTTTCCTTTACATAGGCTAAGTGCTTCTAGTTCTAGTTCGGGCATGTCTTTTTCAGAGCGAAAAAGTACTTCAATTGGAATGATGTCGTCATCGCAGAGATCGGATGAAACAATGATATCAAAGGGTTTTTTTGTCTTGGTATAATCCAGGATTGCCTGACCAATTGGGTCTCCAGTTGGGTTGGTATTTTTAGTATTCATATTCGTTGTAGTCATTGAGGTCGTCATCGGCGTAATCGTCATCGAAATCTTGGAAACCAAATTCGTCTTCCTCTTCGTCGGCTGACGGATTGCCTAAAACTTCTTCACCGAAGAGGTTTTCATCGAGTAGGGCACGAGATTGCTCTGTTGGGGCCGTTCCGATTGCTAATGCCATTAAAGGTGCTGCCGGACTTTCTTTTTCATAAGCAATCAGTTCTATTAAGAAGATCCACATGCGCATGAAGTCATAAACCAGAATAAAACGTTGATCTGGTTCTTGGAGAAAGTCTTGGATGACCGCATTTTTCATCACGCTTGCAGGTTCGTCAATGGCGTCGTCATCATAGGAGAGGTCGAGTAATGAAAGTTCATGTCCCTTATCCCAAGAATCATTAGAAACATAAAAGCTAGCCATTTGATCACCTTTGAAGTTGAAGGCTTCCATGATGGCATGGTAAAAGGTTTCAAAATGAGCATCATTGGCAATAACGATGTCTCTGAAAACTTCTTCGTTTTTATCGCTATCGAGTAGGACTCGAAATTTTAATCCTGGCATCTCGTTTTGGTTTAAGATAAAGGTAAGTATTATTCAGGAAGGACTGGCTGACGATGGATAATTAAACCTAATGAAGCGCCAATTCTTAGCATTTCTTCAATGGCTTCTTTTGGTTCGTTCGGAATATGACCTTCTAGAATAGCATCTTTGATTTGCATTTTAATTATGCCGATTGCTGCGCAAGGCCCAATATTAAAAGTGTTCATAATGAGTTGACCCGAGACGGGAGGTTGAAAATTCCGGACGCGGTCTTTTTCTTCAACAAGTTTTAATTTTTCAGCTACCAATTCAAAGTTTTGTTTGTAGCGTTTTACTTTAAATTCGTTTTTACTTGTGATATCAGCATTGCACAGCGTCATGAGGTCTTCGATGTCATCGCCTGCTTCGTGTAGCAAACGTCTTATT
>JBILTD010000251.1:0-7218 GCA_044371695.1 Crocinitomicaceae bacterium
TGTAAATACGTCTGGTTGTTCATAGATACGTTCATGTTCTGTGGGCCGCGTACACCGATCTCGGCGTCTGCACCGAAATCCCATGTGGTAGGGTTACCCATGATTACGTCATCATAAACATAATAGATTTCTTGTGTAGCCTCGTCAATGATTAACTCAAAAGTAGCACCGTTAGGGAAAATAGGTGAGTTCCAATGAGGAATGTCTTTCCATTGGATGACCAATTTACTATTAGGTGATGTGCCTACTTGCTCATAATAAATACCGCCACCAACTGCGTAAGACTGAGCTAATTGCTGTACGAAAGGATATAGACCATTTCCTGGTTCCATTACGGTATTTACTTGTGCTGCTGTGGTACCAAGCTTAACGCCTCCTGTGTTGCCAATTGTTGCAGTAGTAACTAAAATACCTTGATATAAAATAGGGAATGGTAGCGTTAAGCCGACTTCACCTAAATAGGCAATGTTTGTATATGTTGCTGTACTATTAGCGCTGATATCAATAAAACCTGTAGATGGGCATTCGTTGTCCCATTGAATATATTGTCCTTGGTCATAAGTATTCCAAGAAACGGCAGGTGTCCAAAAAGAAGAGTCACCTGGCGTACAAACCGCACGCACTCTGGCTTGATAGAAACTGTAAGAATTTAATGAGCCAATTGTATAAGGATGTGTGGTTGTATAAACTAAAGTTCCTGTACCAGGAAGAAAGCCTTGTGGGCCATATTCTATTTGCCATTGGGTTTCTGAACCACCTGGTGTCCAATCTATAACCGCATTGTTCAAACTCGATGAAACCAAAGTTAAAGCTGTTGGTTGTGGGCAAGTTGGCGGTGCTGAAATATTGATCATGTAATCTTCGGTTTCACCCCAAGTGTAGGTGCCGCATGGTGGAGGAGTTGCATTAGATTCGATGATTACAATACGCATGCGAGTAAGCCCACTTAAAGCAGTAGAAGGAATCGTAATATTAAATGGCACGTTTACTGAAACTAAAGATGGCAAAGAATTACTTGCATCATAGAGCATTTCATAGGTATCAAACTGCCCGTTGTGGTCAACATCAATCCATACTCTTGTTCCATAGTTATAAGTCCCTCCCGAACAATTCATTAGGTCAAGTTCCATTGGATACGTTACACCTGGAGATAACAAGGTAGAAATGCTTGTGTAGTCCGAATACATGCCATTACATCCTGTAGAACTGTTATCTATTGTGTTCAATTCTACACGTTGAATATCACCATATGTAGTGGCCGTTGCGGTGCTAGTACAATAACAATTATAAAAACTATTTGTAGTAACCCCAACAACTGTTGAAGTTGAAGTTGACGAAGAGGCAGTACAAGTAACGACACACTGATACCAAGTGTCTACAGTTTGACTAGCTTGATAACTACTGTTTGTTGCACCGGTAATGTTGGTCCAAGGACCAGTTGCACTTGGTCCGCTTTGCCATTGATAAGTAATTCCTGATGCAAGGGTGTTTCCTGTTAAAGACAAGTTAAATGGTACACTAGGACAAACTGCACTAACTGAAGCATTAGCAGTACCTGCTACAACTGTACCAGTACAAGCAGTACCTGGAACATAATGAATTTTGATGTTTGGTCTGTTGTTTCCGTAGGTTGTGGTCAGAGCTGTAGTAGCAGAGCCAACAAGGTTTGATGCCCAGCCGATAGCCATACCCGTAGCTGTTTCGCGGTAAAAATTATTTGCGGCACTTGCTACACCAGCATAAACGTGGTCAGTCATGACTTGAAGCGTGCCGCCAGTATAGATGAAAGGAGTTGTTAAAATAAAGCTCTCCCAACCCGGACCAGCTGCAGTAAATCCTTGGGTGGTGCTTAGATAAGCAGATGTAGCCCCGGCAGTAACTGCACCCCATGTTGTACCTGTTGTAAGAGTAGTAGCTGAATTATTTGCTAATAAAATCTCAAAGGTGTTCGGAGCTGTAATAGTTCCTGATGCCTTTTGCCACTCAATTTGAGTAATCATTGAACCTGGAGGAATACCTGACAACTCTGTTGCCGTATAAATGTAGGCGTATTTTGAATAATTAAATACCGAAGCTGTTGAACTTCTGTAATAAGGCCCATATAAATAACTTGAGGCCGCAGTTGAAGTACCAATCTGGACAAACTGGGCTAATCCAGCTTGAACAAAGAACATACAAAATAATCCAAAAATATAGAGTTTTCTCATGATAAGATTTTAAGGTCATAAAGATAAGGAATCCAAAACAAAAAAGCCACCCCGCGGGGTGGCTTTCGAATATTGAATGAGTTTCAATTATTGTTTAACTACTCTGAATGTTTGTACAGAATCTGCAGCAGTGATGCGGATCATGTATACACCAGTTGTCATGTTCATAAGATTCAAAGTTGAACCATTTGAAACATTAGTTTGATCAATAACTAACTTACCTTGTGCATCAAATACTTGTGCAGTAGCAGTGAGGTCTGTAGGCATAGAGATGCTTACTTCCCCAGCTGTTGGGTTAGGCTGAACACTCATTGCAATTTCTGCCAATTGCTCAACACTTACTGCATCGATAGTGATACAATCAGACTGATCTGAACATCCTTGTGGTGTGCTTACGATAACTGCATAAGTACCATTGGCAAGTGCATTGAATGTAGCAAATGAAGCATTTGGTACAGCAGTGCCCGTAGCACAGTTGATCCATTGGTAGTTGTAAGATCCTGGCGTAGCTGTAATTGTTACGTCTCCTACTTGTGTAGCCGTTGCTACTGGTGTAGCGTTTACATATACAGTTACTTGGTCTGTACCAGCACAACCGTTTGCAGTAGTACCTGTTACAGTGTAAGTAGCAGTTGTGCCAGGAGCAAATGCAGCGCCGTTAGAGATACCGCCTGTCCATTGGTAAGCAGTAGCACCCGTTGCTGTTAATGTTACATCTGAACCAGCACAAATTGTTTGGTCATCACCTGCATTTACTACAGGAAGCGCAACAACAGTAACCGTAACTTGATCTTGATTAGTACAGTTATTTAATCCTGTAGCCATAGCCGTATAAGTAGTAGTTGCCGTAGGCACAAATGCAAGGCCATTACTTACGTTCGGTGTTAACCAGGTAACGTTAGCATTTCCTGATGCATTCAATACAACTGATGAACCTTCACAAATAGTTTGATCTGGGCCAGCGTTTACTAGTGGAATTGGCAACACGTTCACGTTAGTTACACTTGAAGAGCTACCACAAGCGTTTGTTGCAACGTAAGTCAAGGTAACTACTACTGGGTCATTTGCTGCTGGCAAATAAGTAATGGCTGCACTTGAAATGTTTGGCGTAATTGTACCATTACCATTTGTTGTCCAGAAACCACCTAAACTGTTGAGCGGAACCGCACTAAATGTAGCAGCTGCATTCGAACAAACAGTTTGTGGTGCTGAAACAGTTACAGATGGGCCTGTTGAAACGTTTACTTGAACTTGGTCAACATTTGTACATCCGTTTGCGCCGACACCTGTTACAGTGTAAATCTGAGATGCCGTTGGGAAGAAAGGAACGCCTTGAATTACGTTGTTTGTCCAAGTGTAAGAAGCAGCACCTGTTGCGTTAAGCGTAGCGCCAGTTCCTGAACAAATCGTTTGATCTAGACCAGCATTTACCGTTGGTAATGCCAATACAGTGATTGACATTTGATCTTGGTTTGTACAACCGTTCGCTCCAACTACAGAAACTGTTAAAGTTTGCGAAGCTGTAGGTACAAACTGTGAGTTATTTGCATAACCACCTGTCCAAGTGAATGGGCTTACAACTGCAGTTGGGGAAGCCAATGTAGTTGTTGCATTCAAGATTACCGGTGTTCCTGCACAAATTGTTTGATCCAAACCAGCGTTCACAATTGGCTGTGGAATCACATTCACTACAACTACATCTTGGTTCTGACAACCGTTGATATTTGTACCTGTTACCGTATAAGTAGCAGTTTGTGAAGGGAAGAATGGAGTTGCATTAGAAATTGACAAGTTAGGATGTGTAGTTACCCATGCATAAGTAATAGCACCAGAAGCTGTAAGTGTAGCCGGAGATGCATTACAAACTGTTTGGTCAACACCAGCGTTAACAACAGGTAAAGCGTTAACTGTCAAGACTGCTTGGTCGTTGTTAGTACAACCTACTGAGTTTTGAACATTTACTTGGTAAGTATATGTTCCAGGAACTGTAGGCGTAACTACCAATGTGCCCGTTACAGGAGCAGATATACCGCTATTTGCATAGTTCGTCATGGTCCATGTATATGGTGCCAAACCTGTAGGAGCAAATGTTGCAGTCTGGTTCAAACAGATTGTTTGGTCAACACCAGCATTTGCAACTGGAATTGTAGAGTAAGTAATCAATACGTCGTCTGTATCCACACAACCGTTTACATCAGTACCAGTTACTACGAAAGTTCCTGTTGCACCTATTTGGAAAGGCACTGCATTTGTTACACCCGCTACCGGGCCACTCCAAACGTAGTTTAATCCTGTACCAAAGGTTGCTGAACCTGTAAGTGTAGCAGGCATTGTTGGGTTGTTAGAACAGATTAACTGGTCAACACCGGCATTCACAATTGGAAGCGGGTTAATTGTAATGGTATTGGTTGCTGAAGGTGTTGTACAACCTGTTGCAATGTCAGTCAATACAACATTATAAAGTGCTGTAGTTGGTGTAGTACCTGTATTTGAAAGGGTCAATGAACCAGTAGCAGCTGTAATTGCAGGTGTTGTACTCCAAGCATAGCTGTAAGCCGGTGAAGCGCCTATTACCTGAAGATTTATAGCGTAATCTTCTGTTTCTCCCCATGAATAAGTACCACAAGAATTGATGTTCGCAGGAGATGTCTCAACACTTACTACTCTCATGAGGGTCAATCCTGGAACAATACCTGTTGTAGGAATTACAATTGTAGCTGTTTCTGTATGAGCCCCATTTGTTGTCGCTGGAGAAGTATAAATCGTTTCACCGGCGTCAAGGAAGTCTCCATCTCTGTTGTAGTCAATAAATACCTTTAAAGAGTTACTATAGTTTCCGTTACAAGTTCCAATTTGAACCGATAGCGGATAAGTACTTCCAGCAATAATATTTGGTGCAGGCACCGTTGTTGTATAATTTGAATATTGATTTATTAGTGATCCAGGACCTCCAGTAGACGCACAAGTAGATGAATTATTCAATGAACCAAAGGTTACATTCCATACTTCTTCATCAAGTAAAGATGTAGCATTACTTGGGCAATATCCTATTGGTAACGTTTGTGGACCGGTTACCAAACTTGTAACACTTAAGTTTACTTGGCTATTGTGACAAGGTGTAACTGGAGTCGCTGTTGTTGCAACAACGTTTGGATTAGGGTTCACAACAACTGTTTGTTGTACTTGGTTACTACAGTTAGCGTTTGTTCCTGTAACTGTATAAACATAAGTACCCGCTACAGTAGGCGTCAAAGATCGTGTCGCACCTGTAGAAGGCGCAGACATACCTGAACCTGGGTATGAAGCTGTGTTCCAAGAATAAGCATAAGCAGGTGAAGCCGTTGACGAAGCAGTTAACGTTATGTTCGCACCTAAACAGATTGCTGGGGTTGCGCTTGATGCAATGTTGATTGCAGGAGGAGCTGTAACTGTTACAACAACAGGAACCAACGGGCTCAAACAACCGTTTGTTCCATTTTCGTTAACATAGAATGTTGTAGTTGAAGATACGATTGAAGGATAGGTAGATGGACCTGCAGCAATAGGAGCACGCTTGATCACGATGTCGTCGAGTGTTGAACCTGAAGCGATATTACCTGAGCGCGAACGCCATACATATGCCCAGTTAGCTTTGTTCGCGTTAACAAAAGCTGCTGGAAGCTGAATGTTGGTGAATGCTGGCGTACCGTTAATTGTCATGTTCAAGACGCCGGCAGCGTTAATAGTGATCAAAACATTTGAAGTAGCGCCAATCCAAGCCGTATTTGGCAAGTATGCCAATACCCCTGGAGTTGTAGGTGTTTGACTCACAACGTTACAGTTATACATGAGGTAGATCCCTTGTGTGTTCCCAGCATTTGTGTATGTGTCGAAAGCAATTTTCAACTTAGTACCTGTACCGTTTTCTGCATTTGGCACTGTTGCCAACGCATTGACGTCATCACCAAAGCTGAATGCCATACCATCAGCAGTGTTCGCTACACCACCTCCTGTACTCACATACTTAAAGGAAATCTCATGAGCGTTTGTGTTTACTCCTGAAGCATTTACCGTTAAACCACCACTTTGAGACAAAATATTTGGATGTAATACTAATTCACCTGCTGTCACGGCAGCAACACCTGACAATGAACCATTTGTAATTGTAGATGTAGAGAAGTTGTTTGTCCAGTATGTAGCAAGTGGGCCATAGTTAGAGGCCTGTGCTGATGCCGTTCCTGCCGCATCGGTATACCAGTTAAAAGCACCAGTACCACCACCTCCGTTTACAGAAGCAACGCTTGCTGTAGGGATTTGGAAACCACAATGTGTAGAGTTAGTTACAACCGGAGCTGTAGGTAAAGTTAAAACTGAAACAGTTGTTGTGCTAGAGGTTACTTGACAACCCGCTGCAGAAACTAAAGCTGAATAAGTAGTGTTCGCTGTCGGAGAAACAGATTGTGGGTTGTTAGTACCTACTGTTGTAGCACCAGCAGACCATACACTCGCTGTAATTGCAGGAACGCTACCGCCACCATTGTTAGATGAAACAATATTCAACATATAATCTTCATATTCTCCGTAGAAAGAAGCTCCTGTTACTTGAACATATCCCGTGATGAGTGTCTCCATCGAAACAACGCGCATACGTGTTTGACCATTCAAAGCAGTTGCTGGAATTAAGAAAGACCCCGTAACAGTATGAGCTCCGGCAACTGTAGCAGCAGGTGCATATGCCATTTCACCTGCATCTGCAAAAGATCCATTGCGGTTGTAGTCAATGAAAATAGCCATTGAGTTTTGGTATGCAAAACCTGTTGTTAAACTTGAAAGTGAGAAGTTATAGGTTTGACCAGCATTCATAGTATAAGGACCAAATGCTGTAAAGTTTGAATACGAACCAGCTGTACCTGTTGCCACACCTATTGTTCCGGTAAGGTCATTGATCAACGATGTATTATTTAAGATCGTTGTCGAACCTTGTGTAATTGTTACGTTTCCGAGGTCTTCATCAAACGTTGGTGATGAAACC
>JBILTD010000256.1:0-7151 GCA_044371695.1 Crocinitomicaceae bacterium
TTGGCTCATGAATTGAAAGGAACTGGTGTTACCGTAACGGCGCTTTGCCCGGGCCCTGTAGCCACAGAGTTTGCACAAGTTGCCGGTTTTGGCGGTTCAAAAATGTTTGAAGGCGCCGCTAGCGCATATAAAACAGCAATTAAGGCTTACAATGCCATGGAAAAAGGGAAAACCATCTTTATTTCAGAGCTTCAGTATGCTTTTTTAATCAAGGTATTGATGCCTTTCATGCCCACAAGCATTACCGCAGCAATCATCGCAAAAATGCAGCAATCTTAAGCAATTCTTTGTAGTTTTGCCCTCATGATTAGTATTCCACTTTTCTTAAGCGACGTCGCAGGCTCAGAAGTAATGGTCATCGTTTTGGTGGTCTTGCTTTTTTTTGGCTCTAAAAGCGTCCCTGGAATAGCAAAATCTTTAGGGCAAGCTATTTATCAGATTCGCAACGCTTCTAACGATCTGCAACAAGAAATTCGCAAGTCTGGCGAAGAAATGAAAAAGGACCTCAACCTTGACGGCATCCTGAAAGAAACCGAAGAGTCCATCGCTCAGCCCCTCGATCAAATGTACTCTGACCTCGATCACACTGTTCATTATGGCAGCATGCCAAAACAAGTGAAGCAGCAAGTCACAGCTGGCAATCCAGTCCTTGAGAACAACGTTGATCTTGAAGAAAAGCAAGATGCTGCTGCAGAAGGAAAGCTTGATACACCAAACAACCAAGACCAAACCAATTCAACTACCACCGCATGATTAAAGTAGGAATCATTATGGGCAGCAAATCTGACTGGCCAATTATGCAAGAAGCTCAGAAAATACTCACTGAATTTGGTATTGAAACAGAGGCTGAAGTTGTATCTGCACACCGTACTCCTGAAAAAATGGTGGCCTACGCAAAACATGCAGCAAGCCGTGGTTTACAAGTCATTATTGCCGGGGCGGGTGGGGCAGCACATCTTCCAGGGATGGTCGCTTCCATGACGCCACTACCCGTTATTGGTGTCCCTATCAAATCTTCTAACTCCATTGATGGCTGGGATTCCATCCTTAGCATCCTTCAAATGCCCAACGGTATTCCGGTCGCAACAGTAGCACTCAATGCTGCTAAAAATGCCGGAATTCTGGCTGCGCGCATTATTGGCTCCACAGACGCCGAAGTTCAGCAAAAACTCATTGCTTATTCCGCACAAATGGAAGCAGATGTTTTGGGTTCTGATTTAAAAAGCTGAAAAACAGCAATTTAAATCAATATACGAATTCGTATAGACTATCAAAAATCTATATTCTCAAAAAATGAAAAATAAGGTAAACTAGGGTATCCCCTTAGTTATGCAACACTTATTTTTTTTATCCGTAAGACCTCCGTAAATTTGAGTATAAGCGTGCACGCGTATGAGAGGAAAATTACTTACAAAAATTGTTTTTATTGTTGCTAGTTTATTTGCTTTTGTGGCGAATGGGCAGATAGCTTCTTTTACGTCTGTTCCTACACCTGCTTCAGGCCAGCCAACAGGTACAGGTAATTTTACCATAAACATATACGCTGGATCTCAGGTTTTATTTATCAGCAACTCACTAGACCTAAATCCCACACTAAATAGTCAAGATTCTTGTACCTATTTTTGGGATTTCGATGTCGCAAATATTGGCGGTCCTTCGGCTGTTCTTCCCGGGTCAAGTAATATCCAAGGACCCCATGTAATTCGTTATAATTCTCCAGGGACCTATCAAGTAAGTCTTAGCATAATTGGTTACAGCGGACCAAGTGCATCACAGCAAACTTACACACAGCAGTTCACTTATAATGTTGTTGTTTCACCTTTACCTTCAAGTCTAAACTTTAATCCTGGCTTGGTTTCCGGTACGTCTCAGCATAATTCAGGTTGTACAACTACTGTCCCGTTTGCAATGTATCAAGGTACTTCCCATGCCTTTAGTGTCGATGTTTTCCAAACAGTCGGCACTCAAAATCAATGTGCTTGTTCTCAAGGACCAACCGTATCAATTCCAAATGTCAATTTGTATCCGAACGGTTCAAATGCTTATATTTATTGGGGTGGGCCAGGAAATGGACCTAATGCGCAAGCCACAAATAATATTACTACAGGGCCCATATCGTTAGGGACATCTGTTGGAGTAAATGTCTTAAATAACTTTGTCGGTCAGCAATTAGTTGCTGGTGCATTTCAAAGTCATTATAACTCTAATGGAAGTTATAATTTAGTTTATATGGTAGAATTTGGAGGTATTATTTTTTCCAAATACTATATAGTGAATTCAGGAGCTGGTATTATTGATCTTGTTTCGTCAGGGCAGAACATCTGCTTACCCGGAATGAAAGAATTACAATTTAACAATCAATACCCAGGTAATATTTACACTATTAATTGGGGTGACGGTTCGCCAAATACTGTGCTATCATTTCCAATGTTAGAAACGAAGCCGAACGCACTTTATCACAATTATGCACCATCTTGTAGCCCAACGAGCTTGTCTGCCACACCTTATTCTATAACAATAACATCCAATAATCAATGCCCTACTGTTGCAGGATCAATCCCAACAGTTACCTCACCTGCTCAGTTCTTTGTCAACAGTGCTCCGGATGCTTCATTTACCTCAAGCGTTAACCCCCCAACTATATGTAAAGATCAATCTATAACATTTACGAATACAACTACAGCAGGTACATTTACATCGGGATTGAACAATAACTGTGATGATGATTACGATTTTGGTTGGTCAATATTAAATTCTAATGATTTAGCAGTTGGATTCGTTATTAACGCTGGTAATTTAGGTAATTATAATGCACCGAGCGGTGGATCACCAACACTTTCGGTTCTTTTTAATACACCGGGTACCTATACGGTGCGGTTGAGAGCTGGTAACACAACGTGTGCTCCGGATATTTATGAAATGACAATCACTGTCAACCCATATCCAGTGATTTCATCATTTACCGGTAGTGCAATTTGTACGGGTGGCACTTTCAATATAAGTCCTTCAGCGTCTGCACCCAATGTGATTCCGAATGGGACAACATATATTTGGTCGGCTACTACAAATAATTCAATAGGTGGAGAGGTCAATAATACTTCGCCAAGTAGTAGTATTACGGGCACCTTAACCAATACAACGAGTGGGGCGGTAAATCAGTTATATACAGTAACGCCATCAGCAGGGGGGTGTGTAGGGCCGCCATTTACTTTGACTGTTCCAGTTTTTCCGTCAATCAATATCAATGATGCCACTCAAACCATTTGTAATGGAGGTACATTCTCATTAACACCAGCGAGTGGCGGAGGGAATTCAATTCCTACTGGTACCACTTACACTTGGACGGTTCAAGATAATCCGAATGTTACTGGAGATCAAGCCAATAGTAATGGTACACAGAATATTTCTGGTACACTTACAACTACTTCTCCTACAGCTGCGGAAAGTGTGGTTTACACCGTTACAGCTAATGCAGGTAGCGCCTGTCCTACAGATAACTTTACTTTAACAGTAAATATTAATGAACTCAATCCGGGAGTTATAGGGTCTACCCAAACTACATATTGTTCTGGGCAAGATCCACTACAAATGTCGTTTTCTACAGCCGCTACAAATACCAGTACGGCTACCCTTACGTATCAATGGCAACAGGCATCAAGTATAGGTGGCCCATATACGAATATACCCAATGAAACTAGTGCCACTTATGATCCTGGAAATTCTATAACAACTACTACCTATTTTCGTGTTCAAGTAAAATCTACGCTCAATGGCGAACAATGTACAGAATTTACAAATGTTATAACCTATACGGTTAATCCCTTACCAACAGCTGATGCTGGTACTGATAAATTAAAGAATTGTAATACGCCTTCCAATGGAGTGCAAATAGGTATGACGCCTGTTACAGGTGTAACATACTCATGGAATCCTCAATTAGACTTGTCGGCTCCGAATATTGCCAACCCAATGGCCAATCCGAGTGCAACTACAACATATACATTAACGGCGACAAACACCGCTACGGGATGTCAAGCACAAGATGCAGTTGTGGTAAACGTAAATCTTACATATCCAGTTGCTAATGCCGGGGCGGATAAGACGATCAGTTGTAACCAAAACCAACTTCCAACGGGTGCACAAATTGGAACAACAGCTGTCGCTGGACAGACATATTCTTGGACACCAACAACTGGTTTATTAAATCCGAATGCAGCAATTACAACTGCAACTCCTTCAACCACTACAACTTATACCTTAACTGTTACGAATACGGCATCGGGTTGTACACATTCTGATCAAGTTTTGGTTACTGTAGATTTTTCGCAGCCAACAGTTTTTGCGGGAAATGATTTTTCTAAAACTTGTACGCAAAACAATAGTGGCCTTCCTATTGGTATGGCACCGGTTGCTGGCGTTACCTATGCGTGGAATAATACAATTGGTTTGGATAATCCAACTATTCCTAACCCTACGGCAAATCCTTCCACTACACAGACATATATCCTGACTGCAACTCAGTCATCAAGTGGTTGTCAGAAAAAAGATACAGTTATTGTTACTGTGAATCTTACGCAACCGTTAGCAACACCAGGTTCAACATTCACAAAAACATGTACGAACTTAACAAACGGTGCATTAATTGGATTTTCAGGTCAGCCAAATGTAAGTTATAGTTGGTCTCCAGCCACAGGATTAAGTAGTTCAACGATATCGAATCCAAATGCAAACCCGAGTGTCACAACTCTTTACACATTAACTGCAACTCATAATACAAGTGGTTGTCAAGCAACAGGATCTGTTAATGTCGTGGTAGATGTTGAGTACCCTATAGTGAATGCCGGAAATGATTTTACGATAACATGTTCACAGATACCGAATGGTCAGGCTATCGGAATGACTTCTATTTCTGGCGTGACTTACACTTGGTCAACAACTGCAGGACTTTCACCTACAACAAGTACTAATCCGGTTGCTAATCCAACTACATCTACTACATATACCCTTACTGCAGTAGACCAAAGTAGTGGATGTATTTCACAAGATGCCGTTACTGTTACAGTTAATAAAACTCCTCCTGCTGTCAATGCTGGTCCGGATTTTACCATAAATTGTTTGCAGAATCAAGCGGGTGATACGATAGGTATGGCTCCGGTTACGGGCGTAAATTATCAATGGTCAAATAATGTTGGATTATCAAGTTCTGGTGTTTCAAATCCTATTGCTACGCCAACTGTTACAACAACTTATACATTAACTGCTACCAATATTTCCAATGGTTGTACCGCGCAAGATGCGGTTACAGTAAGTGTAAACACTACGCCACCTGTTGCCAATGCAGGGCCTGGCTTTACAAAGAAGTGTAACTTGAATCAGACGGGCTCACAAATTGGTGTGGCAAGTGTAAGTGGAGTCAATTACTCGTGGTCTCCGGCAACCGGATTAAATTCAACGACCGCATCAAACCCTACGGCAAATCCACTCGTTACAACTACATATAATTTAATTGCAACGAACACAACTAATGGTTGTACTGCCACTTCTTCAACGACTGTTATTGTAGATACCGTGGCACCGGTTGCTAATGCAGGTCCGGATTTAGAAATAAACTGTAATCCCAACATGGGAGGTCCAGTAACGATTGGTATGACTGCAGTTAGCGGTATCAATTATAGCTGGACTCCGAATACGCAACTTGGAAGTCAAACAGCTGCAACTACAACTGCTAATCCATCCTCGACAATTACGTACAATTTAACAGCAACCAATCCAAATAATGGTTGTACTGATAACGACGCTGTAATAGTCACCGTAAATACTGCTTTGCCAAATGCAAACGCAGGAAGTGACTTTACTATAAAATGTAATTTAAATCCAACCGGACTCACAATTGGGAGTACACCATTGAGCGGGTTTTCATACGCTTGGATCCCGACAACTGGGTTGAGTAACCCAAATATTGCTAATCCGCATGCCAATCCAAATGCAACAACGTTATATACCCTTACTGTAACTAATCTTGCAACAGGTTGTAGTGCCCAAGATCAGATAAATGTCACTGTGGATAAAACGCCTCCTGTAGCAAATGCGGGAAGTCCCTTCACGAAGGATTGTAATCTAAATATCAATGGAGGAAACATTGGTGTTGCTCCGGTTTCAAATGTTACTTATTCATGGACGCCTTCACTTGGATTAAATAGTGCTGTCATTGCGAATCCGTTTGCAAATCCGACAATTACGACTACTTATTTTCTAACTGCAACCAATACTGGTAATGGATGTACAGCGAATGATCAAGTTGTTGTAACGGTCAATAATACACTTCCAACTGTAAATGCCGGTCAAGATTTCTTGATTACTTGTCAGCAGTTACCGAATGGTTCAGTGATTGGAATGACGGCGGCTCCAAATTTCAACTACACCTGGAGTAGCTTGAACGGGTTATCTGGTTTGAGCAATACGAATTCAACCTTGCCAATTGCAAATCCGAGCGTCACCACGACTTATACACTCACGGCTGAAGATCCGGTGAGTGGGTGTGAGGCTAAAGACTCCGTTTTAGTATCGGTAAATAAAACGCCTCCTTCAGTAAATGCTGGTCCTGATCAAACAATTACTTGTAATCAGAATGCGAGTGGAGCTAGTATAGGTATGCTCGCCCAAAATAATGTCACTTATGCCTGGACACCAAGTACAGGTTTGTCAAATATTGGTCAATCTAATCCTACAGCAAACCCTTCAACTACAACTCAATATATATTAACAGCAACCAATAGCATTAATGGTTGTATTGCAAAGGATACGGTTAATGTAAATGTCAATAATACTTATCCAAGCCCTGTTTCATCTGCAGGATTTACAAAAACTTGTACAACTAATGCTTCAGGTGCAATTATAGGTTCTGCTCCGCAATCAGGGATAGATTATCAATGGTTTCCAAGTACTGGTTTAAGTTCTGCAACACTTTCAAATCCAAATGCCAACCCTTCAGTTACTACTAATTACACCGTTCAAGCCATAAATCCTGTAAACGGTTGTATTTCAACATCAAATGTACTCGTTGTTGTAAATACAACCCCTCCAACTGCAAATGCCGGACCTGATAAACTTGTAGGATGTACCGTGAACCCCCTTCCGAATGGTGCAGCAAT
>JBILTD010000093.1:0-7139 GCA_044371695.1 Crocinitomicaceae bacterium
CAAGCTTTTCCAACAAATCAAAGGGGGTTTCGACCCCCTTTTTTATTTCGTCTAAAATTTATAACTAACTTTAGGGCGTAAAATGGGAACAAGTCAAATTTCGGCTACGGTCAAAGATATTTTTGCTGCCTATCTCGAGCAAAATGGTCATCGGAAAACACCCGAACGCTTTGCCATACTTGCAGAAATTTATGAATACGAAGGGCATTTTGATGTAGAATCTCTATATATCAAAATGAAGAATCACAACTACCGTGTTTCAAGAGCAACGCTCTACAATACCATCGAATTATTATTGGCTTGTAATTTAGTGCGCAAACACCAATTTGGTAAAAATATCGCGCAATTTGAAAAAGCCCATGCATCCAAACAACACGACCACCTGATCCTTACAGACACCGGTGAAGTGATTGAATTTTGCGATCCAAGAATTCAACAAATCAAAGCCACAATAGAAGAACTTTTCCAAGTAGATGTCCAGCATCATTCTCTCTATTTCTATGGCACACAAAAAAAATAGTTCGCATATGGAAGTCAGTTTAAGCACACATGGCAATCTTTGTCTATTCAAACTTGAAGGTCGTTTCTTTACAGAAAGTGACCGTGAATTGGCCATTGAAAAATTAGACGAAATCACTAACTGGAACTTAGTGATTGACTTATCAAACTTAGAGTACATCAATTCAACGGGCATTGCCTTCTTGGTAAAAACCTTGACACGCGCACGCTTGAATCTTGGCGAAACCGTACTCTACAGACCCAACGAACAACTCAACAAGATCTTTGAACTAACAAGAATGCAACACATTTTCGCCATTTATCAAGATTTAGAATCAATTAAAAAGTTTTTTGAACAAACACAATCATGAAGGTAGACGTATTATTAGGCTTACAGTGGGGAGACGAAGGAAAAGGTAAAATAGTAGATGTACTCACACCTTCTTACGATATCATCGCCAGATTTCAAGGCGGACCAAATGCTGGTCACACCCTAGAATTTGAAGGCATCAAGCATGTGTTGCACACCATCCCATCTGGTATTTTCCACAAGGATGTCATCAATTTAGTAGGTAATGGTGTCGTTATCGACCCTGTTGTATTTAGTGCTGAACTCGATAAATTAAAACCATTTAACATCGATTTCAAAACGCGTCTTTTACTTTCTAAAAAAGCGCATTTAATTTTACCAACACACAAGCTGCTCGACGCTGCTTCTGAGCAAGCTAAAGGAAAAAACAAAATTGGTTCAACTCTTAAAGGCATTGGACCAACCTACATGGACAAAACAGGTCGTAATGGCTTGCGTGTAGGCGACATCCACTCGCCTAACTTCAAAGAAAAATACGATGCGCTCGTTGAAAAACACGAGGGCATCCTCAAGCACCACAATGACTTTACCTATGACCTCACTAGCCTTGAAAAACCTTGGTTTGAAGCCATTGAGGTTTTAAAACAGCTGACTGCAGTAGATTCTGAGCATTATTTAAACACAGCTCTTCTAAGCGGAAAAAAGGTATTGGCTGAAGGTGCACAAGGCACCATGCTAGATATCGATTTTGGTACTTATCCTTTTGTGACTTCATCTAACACAGTTACTGCAGGTACTTGTACGGGCCTCGGTATTGCGCCAACTAAAATTGGTTCAGTTATCGGTATTTTCAAAGCTTACTGCACGCGTGTTGGTAGCGGGCCCTTCCCTACCGAACTCGACGATGAAGTAGGAGAACTCATCCGTCAAGAAGGCCGTGAATTTGGCGCTACAACTGGACGTCCACGCCGTTGCGGCTGGCTAGACCTCGTTCAATTGCGCTATGCCATCATGATCAATGGCGTTACTGAACTTTCCATGATGAAAAGCGATGTACTCAGCATATTTGAACACATCAACGTTTGTACACACTATTTAATTAACGGAGAAAAAGTAACTGACTTTCCTTTTGACGTCACCGATCTTCACATAGAACCAGTTTACGAAAAATTAGCAGGCTGGAATTGTGATCTCACTGAACTTGAATCGTTCAACGATGCGCCTCAGGAACTCAAAGATTACGTCACTTACCTAGAAGCGCAATTAAACGTTCCTATTCGCGTTATCTCTGTCGGTCCTGACCGCAAACAGACACTTCAAAACTAAAAATGACCAAACTTCCTCAAATGCGTTTTGCAATCTTCATGATGGCAATAGTATGTTGGGGAACTTTGTTTGGACAGGGCACACTCCAACTGCTGCCTGGCACCGAGAAAGTTTACGCCATACAAAATGGGATACACCGCTTGGTCGGGACAGTTAGCTTTACCTATCAAGGCAATACGATGTACTGTGATTCCGCCCACTACAACGAAGGCGGAAAAGAAGTGCGGGCCTATGGGAATGTGCATATTCAAAAAAGTGGCATCAACCTCTATGCTGACTCCATTTACTACGCCGAAAAACAGAAATATGCCAAGCTTTGGGGTCATGTAAAAGCCCGAGACAACGCTTACAAAATGAGTGCCGATTCCATGGACTACGATGCCAAACGCGGTCGGGCTATTTTTAGAAGTTCTGGTAAAATTGAATCTATCCTATCAGATGAATCAATTGTTTGCCAACGCGGCTATTTCTACCCAGGCAACGGCTCTTTTTTCTTCAGCGGAAAAGTTCATTACAAAAAAGGCAAACTCGATGTCAAGGCAGATACCTTACAATTTGCCTATGAGCAGCAAAAACTCTACTTTCTTGGCAATGCACAACTGCGCAACGACACCGTTCAAATTTATTGTCAGAAGGGCTGGTTTCATGTGCAAGATGAATATGGCAAACTCTACAAACAAGCCGAGGTCTTTCACCAACAACATCTCATAAAGGGCGACACCTTGATTTTCAACACCAAGAAGAATGATTACGAAGCCTTTGGCAAGGTTTTTTACAAAGACACCAAAGAAAATTTTGCCTTAATGGGTCAACATGCTTTACTTTCTGACACAGACCACAAAGGATACATGACAGGATCTGTTTTAGGATTTAAACGCCTTGAACAAGACACACTATACTGGACAGCGGATACCTTATATTTATCAAAAGATAGTTTAAATAACAATAAATATATTATTGCTAATCAAGATTTTAAATTCATCAATAAAAATCTACAAGGCCGTTCAGATTATGCGCAATTTGAGCTAAAAACACAAGAACTCTTGCTCGAGGAGCAACCCATCCTATGGACAAACACTGCTGAGCTCAAAGCCCAACAAGCTCATGTTTTCCTAAAAGACAGCAGTCTTCAAAAAATACAACTCACCGATAAGGCAAGCATACTAATGGAGCTCGAGACCGATAGTTTATACAATCAGTTGGCAGCAAGAGAGCTCAATGCCTATTTCGACAGCACTGGCCAATTGAATTTTGTAGAAGCACTTGGGCAAGCCTGGACCATTTTCTATCCAGAAACCCAAAAACAGCTCAATGACAGCACCCTACAAATTCAGCGCGAAGGATTAAATAGGTTATACTCGGAATATTTGGAAATCAGTATTGCTGGCAAAGAAATAGTCGGCATTACTTATTTTGAGCAGCCAGAAGGTATTTTCTTCCCAATGGATCAAATAGATCAAAAAGAAAGATGGATAAAGAATTTTTCATGGAATCCAAATTTGCGACCACTGAAGGTATCAGATCTTCGCAACAATACAGCTACTAAAGGCGGCAAAGAAAACAAAGAGAGCAAAGAGAGCAAAATCAAAAATTGAGAAACACAAAAATACGTTAGCTCAGTTCTTCGTTGTCCACCGCAGCATCCCAACGCGTTACGCTCTTTACACCTTCTACTTCTTCAAATTTACGGGTCAGTTGCTCAAGTTGGGCAGTATCGTAAACCAATACCTTGATGCGCCCTTCAAATACCCCATCGTTGGTTTCAAAAGAAATACTCTTCATGTTGATGTTGTTCTGTCGGGAGATAATTTCAGTAAGGCGGTTTACCAAACCAATCTGATCGATACCAATGATTCGGATGGCCGCAACGCGTTCAACAAGTGCACTACTTTGCCAAGAAGCCTTTAAACATCGATAAGCGAGCTTAGATAGCAAATGCATGGCATTTGGGCAATTGAAACGATGGATTTTAATGCCACTCGAAATAGTGATGAATCCAAAAATACTATCGCCCGGAATTGGACTGCAACATTTAGCTAAGGTGTAATCAAAACCTTTGAAATCTTCACCAATGATGATGGTGTCGGTATCTGTATTGATGCCCTCATGCAATAAACTATCGTCAGAACCCTTGATTTTTTTCGAACGAATTTTGCGTTCCAATACGATGTATCCTTGCTGAATGTTTAATTCTCTGAGTTGCGCAAGATCTAGCTTACCCTTAGCAATTTTAAAATAAAAGGTACCAGTAGAATCTAGGTGAAAATGCCTTTCTAAAGCGCGGATGTTTTCAGGATTAAAATGAATGCCAAATTGCTTGAGTTTGCGCTCAAGGATTTCTTTTCCATCAGCAATAATAACCTTGCGCTCTTCATTGAGTGCCTGCTTGATGCGCTGCTTGGCTTTTGCTGAAACCACAAAGCGCACCCATTCGTCATTGGGTTTTTGCTTTTTGGAGGTCAGGATTTCAAGCTGATCTCCGTTCTGCAATTGGTAACTGAGGGGCACCAAACGATTATTTACTTTGGCACCAATACAATGGTTCCCGATTTCAGTATGGATGTCGTAGGCGAAGTCTAGGATGGTTGAACCTGTTGGCAACACGCGCAATTCGCCCTTTGGGGTAAATACATAGATTTCGTCATTGAAAAGATTGAGCTTGAAGTCATTGACAAAATCAATGGCGCTGGTATCGGGGTTGTCTAGTAATTCTCTGATTTCAGCAATCCAACGATCAAACTTGTTTTCGTCGGTTTTGGATTCTTTGTATTTGTAGTGTGCGGCCAAACCGTGCTCTGCGATGTCGTCCATGCGGGCACTTCTGATTTGCACTTCTACCCATCGCCCCTGCGGAGACATCACAGTGGTATGCAATGATTCATAACCGTTGGCTCTTGGAGTTGAGACCCAGTCGCGGAGTCTTTCAGGGCTAGGCTGATAAAAGTCAGTAACGACCGAATAAACGCGCCAACAATCTGATTTTTCTTTGGCTGGAGGCGTATCAAGAATGATGCGCAGCGCAAAAACATCAAAAACCTCCTCAAACGGGATGTCTTTGGTTTGCATTTTTCGCCAAATCGATGATATAGATTTGGTGCGTGCCTTGATTTCAAATTGGTAACCTTGTTCTTGCAAGGCTGTTCGGATAGGCGCCACAAATCTTCGGATGAAACGATTTCGAACGTCTTGTGTGGATTTCAGCTTGGTCTCAATTTCTTGGTAGACATCGGCCTCGCAATATTTCATCGAAAGATCCTCGAGTTCTGATTTAATGGGGTACAAACCAAGACGGTGAGCCAAAGGAGCGTAAAGAAACTTGGTTTCAGAAGCAATTTTGAGCTGTTTCTCTGGCTTCATACTTTGTAGCGTGCGCATGTTGTGCAAGCGGTCTGCTAACTTTATGAGCACCACCCTGAAATCATCAGAAATGGTGAGGATCATTTTTCGAAAATTCTCCGCCTGAATAGAGGTGTTCTCATCGAAGACTTCAGGAATTTTCGTGAGGCCATCGATGATTTTTCTTACCGTAGATCCAAATAGATCTTCGATATCTTGCAGTGTTATATGCGTGTCTTCAACGGTGTCGTGTAGCAGCGCACAAACAATAGCTGTAGGTTCAAGGCCCATTTCCTCGGCACAAATTCGGGCCACTGAAATCGGATGATAAATGTAAGGTTCACCGGACTTGCGGCGCATGTCTTTGTGCGCATCAAGCGCGATATCAAATGCCTTGCGTATGAGTTTGGTTTCTTCCCGACTTCTGTCTTTAGTTGCTCGTAATAAGCCTTTGAACGCATTGAGAATTTCTATGCGTTCTTGTTCGAGGTCAATATGTCCAGAACCGTCGTAGCGCATTAGTTACTCGGCAACAATTGTGTGCGCACTTCGCCAAAGCCGATTTTTACATCTTCGTTTTGACAAAAACCGCGCATGATTACGGTGTCGTGGTCTTGAATGAAACGGCGGTCTGAACCATCGGGCATAGCGATTGGCTTGGTGCCTTTCCAAGCGAGCTCTAGCATGGATCCGTAAGAATCTGGCGTCGGGCCAGAGATGGTTCCCGAACCCATGAGGTCGCCACAGCGCACATTACAACCATTGACGGTATGATGTGCTAATTGCTGGGCCATATTCCAGTACATGTATTTGAAATTTGATTTCGAAACCAATTGTTCAGGATGCTGCGGAACCTCGATGGCTACCTCTAATTGAATATCATAGGACTTCTTGCCTTCAAATTGAAGATAAGACAAGACATCCGGATGTTGTTCTGGCGTTTGAGTAGAGAATGGCACTAAGGCATCTAGGGTGACTATCCAGCAAGACATAGAGGACGCAAAATTCTTGGCTAAAAAAGGACCAAGTGGTACGTACTCCCATTTTTGAATGTCTCTGGCTGACCAGTCGTTGAACAAGCACAAGCCAAAAATGAAGTCTTCTGCTTCGGCGGTAGAAATTTGCTGCCCCAATGGTTTACCATCGAAGGTGATGAAACCCATCTCGAGTTCGAAATCTATTTGTCGGGATGGCGCGTAAATTGGATCCGCGTTGTCATCGGGTTTGATCTGCCCCTTGGGTCTGATGATGTTTTGCCCAGACGGAATAACCGATGAAGCGCGCCCGTGATAACCAACAGGTATCCAAAGCCAGTTTGGCAATAAAGCATTGGCTGGGTCTCGGAACATGATACCAACATTGGTAGCGTGTTCTTTTGATGAGTAAAAATCGGTGTAATCGCCAATTTGAACCGGCAAATGATGCTCGGTGGATGCAACCGAAATCAAGGCACTATGATGTGTTGCGTTGTTCTGAAAGTCGGTGTTATTTTGCTCAAGCAATTCGGAAATGCGATTGCGCAAAGCACGCACAGCAAGTTTGCCGTGCTTCATCATGGGGTTTAAGTAGGCTTGCTGAAAGTCGGATTTTGCAAAAGGCAAAGCGTCAAAATAGCCAAACTCAGCCATTGCGGCTAAATTCAGGACCTGATCACCAATGCGCACTGCCA
>JBILTD010000094.1:0-7138 GCA_044371695.1 Crocinitomicaceae bacterium
TCATATTTTGAAAAAAGCGGGCCTCAATGTCGGTTTGGCAGGAAATGTCGGGCAGAGTTTTGCCAAGCAGGTGGCGTTAGAAAACTATGATTATTATGTGTTGGAATTGAGCTCTTTTCAGCTCGACGACATGTTTGATTTCAAAGCAGATATTGCCATCCTGACCAATATTACACCCGATCACCTCGATCGCTACCATTACGAATTGCAGAATTACGTAAACGCCAAGTTTCGCATTTTACAAAATCAAAGCGCCGCAGATTTTTTCATTTACAATGCCGATGATCCGATCATTGCTGCACAAATGAAGACAAGTAAAACGGCCGCTCAACTTCGTCCTTTTTCTATGAAACAAACCATAGCCGAAGGCGGATACGCAACAACAGAACAACTCAACATCAACATAAACAAACAACAACTTACCATGTCTATTCACGAATTAGCTTTAAAGGGTAAACACAATACCCAAAATGCTTTGGCCGCAGGAATTGCAGCCAGACTAGTAGAAATCCGCACAGAATTAGTGCGCGAAAGCCTCGAAGATTTTGTCAATGTCGAACACCGCATGGAGTTCGTGGCTAAAGTCAACGGCATTGAATTTATCAATGACTCCAAGGCAACAAATATCAACGCGGCTTGGTTTGCCCTAGAATCTATGGAGAAACCAACCGTATGGATTGTTGGAGGTGTCGATAAAGGCAATGACTATTCTGAACTATTTGATCTTGTTGCTCAAAAAGTAAAAGCGATTATTTGTTTGGGTGTAGATAATCAAAAAATCATCGAAGCCTTTCAAGATAAAGTTGCCCATATTGTAGAAGTGAAATCAGCCACAGAAGCAGTTGCTTACGGATACCGTTTAGCTGAAAAGGATGAAACAGTTTTGCTTTCTCCTGCTTGTGCCAGTTTTGACCTATTTGAAAGCTACGAAGACCGTGGTCAGCAGTTCAAACAAGCGGTTCGCATGCTCTAATAAAATTCCATGAGATCCTATCTGAAATACCTCAAAGGCGATCCAGTGATCTGGATCATTACCTTACTAATGATGGCTTTTTCATTGGTAACGGTATATAGTTTTGTTCCGATTTTGATCAAAATTGAGGGTGGGTCTCCGTTTCTTTATCTGTTCAAGCATTTGGTCTATGTCGTGCTTGGCTTTGGCGCCATGTTTGTCATCCATCGGGTTCCGGCTAAATACATTAGTCAGCTCGCCAAATTCGCTTATTATCTCGGTCTAGCTTTGCTTTTGTTTACTTGGTTTTTTGGAGCCGAAGTAAATGGGGCAGGGCGTTGGATCCGCATTCCTTTCGTGAATCTCACTTTTCAATCCTCAGATTTTGCCAAGCTGGCTTTGATCATCTATTTGAGTAAGTTGTTGGTGCGCAAGCAGCAAAAATTTGACAATTGGAAAGAAGGAATATTCCCGCTTCTCATCCCAATAGGACTCACCTGTTTTCTGATCTTGAAAGATAACTTCTCTACTGCAGCCATGCTGTTTTTGTTGAGTATGATCATGCTTTTTATTGGCCGAGTGCCCTTATTAAAGCTTCTGACGCTTGCAGGCATCGGGGTTGGTATTGTGGTTTTGGTGGTCGGTGCCCATTTGACTTTTCCGGACGCAAATATTCTACCGCGCTATGACACCTGGATGAACCGCATCAATAACCGTGTTGATGCTACCAATCAAAGTGTCGAAAGCTTACAAGCCAATCAGCAAGCCAACAATGCAAAACTAGCCATATCTGTAGGTTCTGTATTTGGTCAGGGTGTAGGAGATGGCAAGCTCAAAGAGTTTTTGCCAGAGGCGTATGCTGATTTTTACTATGCCACTTTTGTTGAGGAATTTGGTTCAGGAGCAGCTTTGGTCTTGGTCTTTCTTTATCTCATTTTGCTATATCGAATGATTCGCATCTCGCTCAAAACTTCTGACCTTTTTCAAAGCTATGTCTGCATGGGAATAGGTATTCATTTGCTCACGCAAGCGAGCATCAATATGTTGGTATGCACAGGCGTTTTTCCTGTAACGGGTCAAAACATGCCTTTTCTAGCAATGGGAGGTTCTGCGCTCGTGATGGCCTGTATTTCAATAGGTGTAGTACAGTCCTTTGCCAAAGAATTGAAGCCCGCAAATAAAGAAGAAAATTTTGAAGAATTAGCATAGATGATCAAAAGAGTAATCATTTCAGGAGGAGGAACGGGCGGGCATATTTTCCCTGCTTTGGCTATTGCCGATGAAATCAAAAAGCGCAATCCAAAAGCTGAAATTTTGTTTATTGGGGCCCGTGGCCGTATGGAGATGGAGAAAATCCCACAGGCAGGTTATGAAATTATTGGTTTGCCTATCGCAGGATTGCAAAGAAAACTCACCTGGAAAAATCTTTTGCTACCCTTCAAATTAATCAGAAGTTTTTATTTGGTTTTTAGTGTCATCAAAAAATTCAAACCAGAACTAGTTATAGGAGTAGGCGGTTATGCCAGTGGGCCAACTTTACAAATGGCTCAGTTACTCCAGATTCCTACTTTACTTCAGGAACAGAATTCTTACCCGGGTAAAACCAATAAAATTTTAGCTAAAAAAGCAAAGGCCATTTGCGTGGCTTATCCTGGAATGGAGCGCTTCTTTCCTCAGGAAAAAATTTCATTTACTGGAAATCCGGTTCGGGCAAATCTAGCCACTGACCTTCATCCACTTCGGGCAGAAGCTGCCGGTTTTTTTGGTTTGGAACAAGATAAGCCCACCCTATTGATTATTGGTGGCAGTCTAGGAGCGCTTACTTTAAATGAGAGCATGTATGCTGCGCTTGCCGCTGCTCAAGAAAAAAACTTGCAAGTACTTTGGCAATGCGGAAAATCCTATGACGCCAAATTACAGCAAAACTCAAGTACAATGCCCGCCAATGTCAAGGTCTTACCATTTATTCAGCGCATGGACCTCGCTTATGCTTTGGCTGATGTGATCATTTCAAGAGCAGGCGCATTGTCGGTGAGCGAGCTGGCCTTAGTTGGCAAGCCGAGTATTTTGGTGCCTTCTCCAAATGTAGCTGAAGACCATCAAACTAAAAACGCGCTTTCTTTGGTTGATCAGCAAGCGGCACTCCTGGTAAAAGATATGGACGCCCGAGCTGAACTCATGCAAACTTGTTTTGATTTGTTGGCTGCAGCTGATCAAAAGCAAGTGCTTTCCGACAATTTAAAAGCGCTTGGCTTGCCATTCGCTACCCAAAATATCGTAGATGTCTGTGAAAAAGTTGTAGCCTAATGAAAGCACTTTCCACCTATCAAAATATTTATTTTATCGGTATCGGTGGTATCGGCATGAGTGCTTTGGCACGTTATTTCCACTTTGCAGGCTACCACGTTGCAGGCTATGACAAAGTTGAAACGACCTTGACCCGAGCTTTGGTTGCTGAAGGCATTTCTATTCATTATAATGATATGGGTTCAGGACTTGCTCAAGAATATCAAAATCCTGACCAAACGTTAGTCGTTTACACACCAGCCATTAAGGCACTTGCCGAATTGACATATTTCCAAGATGCTGGTTTTCAGATTGTCAAACGCTCAGAAGTTTTAGGAGCAATTTCCAGATCTTTTCAAGCACTTTGTGTAGCTGGGACGCACGGCAAAACGACCACAAGTTCCATGCTGGCCCATTTGCTAACAGACATCGGAACGGGCTGCACTGCCTTCCTCGGTGGAATCGCCTCTAATTTTGAATCAAATTTGGTATTGCATGCCGAGAGCCCATACGCTGTTGTGGAAGCCGACGAATTTGACCGCAGTTTTTTGCAGCTTTCGCCTTTTGCAGCCATCATTACAGCAGCAGACCCAGACCACCTCGATATTTATGGAACGCCTGAAGCATTCAAAGAAGGCTTTGCTCAGTTTGCTATGCGCATAGACCCTTCCGGATTATGTTTGCAAAAAGAGGGTTTGAATTTACCTGCTTTAAGTAAAATCAAAACCTATGCACTCCATTCTGATACAGCTGATTACAGCGCTTCTAATTTGCGCTTCGAGAATGGATTTCAACTTGCAGATTTCAGACTGGGTTCTCAGGTTTGGGAAGGTGTAGTACTCGGTTTGCCGGGAAGTCATAATGTGGAAAATGCCTTAGGTTGCGTGGCGCTTTTGCTCGAACTCGGATTTGAAGCCGAAGCGATAAAAGCCGCTTTGAGAAATTTCAAAGGTGTCAAAAGACGATTTGAATACCATGTGCGTAAGCCAGACCTCATTTACATTGACGATTACGCACATCACCCCGAAGAAATTCATGTGCTTTTGAGTTCTGTGAAAGCCATGTATCCAGAACTAGCAATTACCGGGATTTTTCAACCGCATTTATTCTCCCGCACCAAAGATTTCGCTGAAAAATTTGCTACCGAACTCAGTGTCCTCGATCAATTGATATTATTACCAATTTACCCTGCCCGCGAAGAACCTTTGCCCGGAGTTACCAGCGAATGGCTTTGTGAAATGAGTACGGCCAAGATTAAAAAAGTTTGGCAAGTTAATGAAGTGTTAGAATTTGCTAAAACCTTTAAAAAAGGTGTGCTTCTTACGATTGGAGCTGGCGATATTGACCGTATGGTTGCGCCTCTTTCGAATTATTTAAACGACAAAAGCTAGTTCAATGAAAAGATGGTTAAAAATTACGCTTTGGTTGTTGTTCACTGTTTTAGTGACTACCGTGTTTTTCTTTGCAGTAAAGGAAGAGAAGAGCAAAATATTGCGCACGCCAGACATCGCTATCCATGTTGAAGGGGAAAGTGCCTTTCTTACCGAAAAGGAATTACTTGATCGCTTAAAAATCCGCAATTTATTTCGTCAACAAATGGCGGTTGGCGAACTGAAAATCCACACTATTGAACGCAATATAAAGGCCATGCCGGAAGTTAAAAAGGTGGAAGTTTACAAGCACATTGGCAACAAGTGGGAAATCCAGCTTGAATTACGCAAACCCATCGCAAGAATTTTTAATCAGCAAGGACAAAGCTATTACCTTGATCAAGACGGTTTTATGATGTATAGATCGGCACTTCATACAGCCCGAGTCTTGGTTTTTTCCGGAGCTATTAACGATCCCTATAACCCTCGTCTCCACTGTGGTTTTATTAACAATCGAACTTTGAAAAGTTCTCAAAAAATCGATCAAATCTACCGGATTTCAAATTATGTTTGTAATGATCCACTAATGCACAAATTAATCGGTCAAATTCACCTTCAAAAAAATGGCGATTTTGTCCTCATTCCGTTGTTAGGAGATCAAAAAATCATCTTTGGAGCAGCGCCAAATTCTGAACTTGTCCAAGACAAATTCGAAAGACTGAAGCACTTCTACAAAGAGGCGCTACCGCATGAAGGTTGGAATAAATACAAAGAAATAAGTGTCAAATATGAAGGACAGATCGTTTGCAGAAAAAGATAAAGCGCCAGAAGTGAAGCGTACGCGTGTAGTTGTGGGTCTTGATATCGGGACCACCAAAATCGCTTGCTTTGTAGGTCGCAAGAATGAGCACAACAAAATCGAAATCATTGCCATGGGGAAAAGTGAATCTCTGGGTGTTATGCGAGGTGTTGTGTCAAATATCGAGCGAACTGTTCAATCTATCAACGCAGCTGTCGAAGCGACACAAAGCGCCGTTGATGGCAATCTTAAAATAAAAAATGTACACGTAGGTATTGCTGGGCAACACATCAAAAGCAAGCAACACCGCGGTATCTATACCCGCAGAACCGTTAACGGAGAAATCTCACAAGCTGACATCGACTCTTTCGTAGACGACATGTACCAATTGGTCATGAATCCGGGCGAGGAGATCATCACCGTTATTCCGCAAGAATACATCGTTGACGGCGAGCCAGAAATCAAAGATCCAATCGGTATGGGTGGCGTTCGTTTGGAGGCTAACTTCCACATCATCAGTGGTCAGGTAACCAACGTAACAAACATCACTCGTTGTATTGAGCGTTCAGGCCTCAGTGTCAAAGACATCATCTTAGAACCCATTGCTTCTGCTGAATCTGTGCTTTCTGAAGAAGAAAAAGAAGCCGGAGTTGTTTTGGTTGACATCGGTGGTGGTACTACAGACGTAGCTATTTTCCACGACGGTCTCATTCGCCACACAGCCGTTATCCCTTTTGGGGGCAACGTGATTACACAAGACATCAAAGAAGGTTGTCGCATCATGCAACGCCAAGCAGAAATGCTCAAAGTAAAATTTGGTAGCGCTTTAGCTTCTGAAAGCAAGGAAAACGAAGTTGTTTGTATTCCAGGGCTTAAAGGTCGCGAGCCGAAAGAAATTACCCTTCGCAATTTGGCCAGCATCATTCAGGCCAGAATGGAAGAAATCATCGAATTAGTGAACCTCGAAATCAGAAATTCTGGCTACGAGAAAAAACTCATCGGTGGAATTGTTGTTACCGGTGGAGGTTCACAATTGAAGCACCTCACCCAACTCATCGAATACCTCACAGGTATGGATGCTCGTATTGGTTATCCGACAGAGCACTTGGCCAACACCAATGACCTCGACAAACTGGCGAGTCCAATGTTTGCAACTGGAATTGGTTTGGTACTCAAAGGTTTTGAAACTGTTGAAGCAGCGCTCCCATGGGAACAAAGCAAAACTGAAGCAGCTCAGGCCTCAGATGTCCAAGATGAAAAACACCAAGAAAAAATCATCACACACTCGAACATAGAACGTCGTGGAAAATTCTTCAATCGCATCCTAGATCCGCTCAAGAGTTTTTTCAACGATGAAGACGATCAAGATATTTAGCAAGCAACTAGAAAAGAAACCGAACAATGGAAATGGAATTTGACCTCCCTAAGCACGACAAACCACAAGCGCAATCGATCATCAAAGTTATTGGTGTAGGTGGCGGTGGATCAAACGCCGTGAATCACATGTACTTGCAAGGAATTGCAGGCGTTGACTTCATCGTTTGTAACACCGATTGCCAAGCGCTTGATATTTCTCCAGTACCCTTTAAAATTCAATTAGGCCCGAACCTAACTGAAGGGCGTGGAGCTGGTATGATCCCAGAAGTAGGGATGAATGCCGCGATGGAAAATATCCAAGAAATCCGCGAATTGTTGTCAAAAGACACCAAAATGGTTTTTGTCACGGCCGGA
>JBILTD010000007.1:0-21156 GCA_044371695.1 Crocinitomicaceae bacterium
AAAGCCAGTCTTGATTGGGCCAGATACCGCTTTAATGAGCAGGGCCAAATGATCGAATATTTAGAGGTGCTTCAAAAAGGAAAAAGCAAAGACAGCAGCATTCATCAGTATGCGTATCATGCAAACGGCTTACTCGCTGCACACCGATATCCGGCCTATGGAGGAGCTATTTCCGAGCATTATCTATACGACTCATTAAAGCGCCTCATTCAAATTACTTATTACCGCGATCAATTCAATGAGCCCATTTCAAACAGCAATGCGCTGGTTTTGATGAGGCAAGAAAACCGCTCTTATCGTTCGGACGAAAGTTCAGATTACACACAATACAATCAATACAAGCTGCCTTTCATGGATGTGACGCATCTTTACAACAAGGATGGGTATCTCATTGAAAAGGAAAACTATTTTCGGATGAGTCAGCAAACGGAAAAAGAGGTTTTCAAATATGGTCAAAAAGGAGAACTCATTGAAAAATCTACGTACATTTCTTCACTAACTGATGCGCAAGAAAGTTGTTTTTATCGGTACGATCAATGGGGAAATTTGGTTGAAGTCAAGCAGCAAAAGAAAGGGCAAGCACCTGATGAAATTCAGATTGTTTATGACTACAAAACAGGGTATTTGGGTTCTGTTATACGAAAGAATGCGCTGAGTAGTGAACTTAAAATTTTACGCTTCACCAAGTACACTTATTTCAAATGAGGATTTGTTAAATATTTCTTAATCAGATAAATTCAAATATTTTTGGCATCATATTCGCCAAACAGAAGGAAAATTCAGCTTATGAAAACGCTTTACACACTTTTACTTTGCATCTTTTTTACAACAGCTATTCAAGCTCAAAAAATCAACTACGAAAGTTCCAAATGGTTTTGGGGCATGAATTTAGGCGCAACATGGCACAATACTGATATTCAATCCAACACTTATAATGGTTGGGGTCTTACTTTGGGCCGTTCTTTCAATTATGACTACGGTCATTCGCTATCATTTGACTTACGCGGGCGCTTCTTAGCAGGACAGTGGTATGGTCAAGCCAAAGATTACACCACATTAGGACAAAATAGTAATTTGGCTTTACAACCTTATTTAACAGGAAACAACCAATATGTCCACAACTTCAGAACCGATGTCAGAGAATTGGATCTTGAATTGGTTTTACATGCTGCTAAATTGAGAGAAAGAACTGGTTTTGATCCGTTTATTTTTGGTGGCCTTGGACTTACTTGGCAACAAAATTGGGCCGACCTCACCGATACAAGTGGGCTCAACTATGACTACAATGCTATGGCCGCTAATGGCCCAGCGAGTGAGCAACTCGTTGGATCATTGGACAATATTTACGAAACGCGTCTAGATGGCCTTATTAACTATGAGTGGCAAGTCAATTGGATGCCAAGTCTTGGGTTTGGCTTAGCGTATCACCGCGGACGCGTTAGTTTTGGTCTAGAACACAAAACAACTTTCACTATGGCTGACGATTTTGATGGCTTACAAGATCAAACTACAAGACTCCGTAACGACTGGTATCACTACACTTCAGCTTTTGTGCAAATTCATTTTAGAGACCGTGACAAGCAACCAAAACCTGAACAACGACCAAATCCTACGCCTGTCAATCCAACTCCGACTCCGACTCCAACACCAACACCAACCCCGACTCCGACTCCGACTCCGACTCCGACAAACCCAACACCTAATACCAATCCAACGCCACCTAACCCAGTTCAAAATTGCCCAACCCCTGAGGTGAGTGCATTTTTTCCACCACAAGGAACGGTCCAAACAAACACGCAAAAATTAGAGTTTGTGGTGCATTTTATCAATTCGTCACAAGATATCAAACTCTATAACGGGCAGAATCAATCTCTGCCGTTTAATTACAATTCCTATTCAGCACGTGTAGAAGCAATTGTCAACCTGGTTCCGGGAATCAATAACTTTACTTTGGTGGCCACAACCAATTGTGGCACGGATCAACAAACAGTTCAGATAAATAGAGAAAATTGCCAAAGTCCTGTTATTCAAATCAACAACAACTTTGCAAACAATACAGTCACACAAACTGCTTACAATTTTACAGCAAACATTATTGGGCAGGTCAACAGTAATCAAATTCAAATGATTCACAATGGCATGTCGGTTCTTGGCTTTAATTACAATAATATCAATGGTCAGCTACAACGCATGATTAATCTCTCTCCAGGAAGCAATATTATTCGTGTAGAAGTGACAAATGCTTGTGGAACTACTTCTGAACAAATGACTATTATTCTTAACAATTGCGAAAGACCTGAGCTTACCTTTATCAATCCTAGTGCAGCAGGAAATACAACGAATATAGGCACCCTGCCTTTAAAAGTTCAAATTACTGGGACACTTGTTGGAGGTCAAGGACAAGTTTATTTAAATAATTTTCAAGTTTCCAATTTTCAAGTGAACGGGAACTATCTTTTATCTAGTCTTCAATTAGCTCCTGGTCTTAATTCTATCCAGGTGAAATTCACAAATGGCTGCGGCACTGATCAAGTGAACACCACCATCAATTATCAGAATTGTGTGGCGCCGATCATCAGTGTGCTTTCTCCAAGTGTAAATAGCACCGTTCAAAGTTCGGCACTCAGACTCAGAGCCAACCTTTTGCACGTTAGTAACCGTGCTCTTGTCAAATTAGTCGTAAATGGCACTGAGCAAACTAGTTTTACTTTTAATGCTACAACGGGGCTGCTTGAATACTCGGGGCAATTGCTTGAAGGCATCAATAATTTTACAATTACAGCCGCCAATGACTGCGGTTCAGATATTGAAACATTTACCATTAATTATGCGGCTTGCAAAAAACCGACAATCAGTTTTGTGAATGCGCCGGCAAATGGCAGTCAGGTGAATCAGTCTGCTCTTAACCTTAAAGCGCAAACCGCCTTTTTGACACAAACGCAAATTAGTCTGAGCTTAAATGGTGTGATAAGCCAACCATTTAGCTTTCAAAATGGTCAAGTTTCAGCGGCTATGAATTTAAAACCGGGGCTAAATACAATTTTGATCCAAGGAAAAAATGATTGTGATCGTACAAGTCAAACACTGAGTCTTACTTATACGCCTGCCCCTTGTGATCCTCCACAAGTTGTCTACAACATGATCCCGACAGGAAGTACGGTGAATAATCCGGTTTTCACCTACTATGCTACGGTAGTGAATTACACGCCAAACTCTAATATTGTTTTGGCCATTAACGGAACTGTTTTAAGTGGCTATGGCAATGTTAACGGAAGTTTAGCCGCTGAATTAGGTTTAATTGAAGGTGCTAATCAAATTACAATCACCGTCACTAATGACTGTGGAACCTTTACAAACACTTACTATGTAACCTATGTGAATGACGGCACAGAAGGGCAACAAAGAAAGCCTACTGCGCCAACTACCGGCGGTCAAAAACCTGCACCAACGTCTCCGAAACCTGCTGCACCAAAACCAACAACGCCTGCAAAAGCCAAACCTGCTCCGGCTTCTCCTGCACCCAATAGTCCGGCAAAAAATACACCTGGGGCTCAGAAATCAGACACGCTGAAACCCGCACCAACTGCGCCAAAACCGGCGCCAAAATCTACAGAAAATAAATCTGGGAATGGAGGAGGTCGCTAGACCTCCTTTTTTGTGCGCGAATACTTGGGGCTCTGCTCAAATCTTCCTATATTCGCAATCTTAAAATCGCATACAAATGGCAATTATCGGTAAAATTCGCGCCAAATCTGGCCTACTCGTCGCAATGATTGGAATCGCTTTATTGGCGTTTATCCTCAATGACTATCAAAGTTTATTTGGCATCGGAGAAGGTGACTACGGCATTGGCTTGGTCTACGGAGACAAAGTTGATCCTGCTTCTTACAGCATTGCTAGCTCTAAATTTCAAGAGCAAGAAAGAAATCAAGCCATGCAAAATGGTAAAGAATTCACAGAAACAGACATGGAAGCATCCAGCGACAAAGCTTGGAACTTCATGGTAGACTCTACCATTCTCAGTAAAGAATACGAAAAATTAGGCATTAGTGTCACTGATCGTGAGCTAGACGCATACTGGATGGCTAAAGACGGTTTTGGTGTTCTCGCTGACCTCAACCAATTCTTTACAGACTCACTCACCGGAGTGCAATCACCACAATCTATTGAAGCAGGTCGAGCTAAATTAGCCGCTACCCTTAATAAACTAAAGACATCCAAAGATGCCCAAAGTGTAGAGCAATGGACTGGTTTCAAAGCTTACCATACTGATCGTCGCAAAACTGAAAAATACTTCGGTTTAGTAAAGCAAGGTGTATTTGTTACAGACCTCGAGGCTCAAGACCAATATTTAGCCAACAACGAAAAGAAAAATATCTCATTTGTAGTTCGTCGTTACACTGAAATTTCTGACGCCGATATCAAAGTCACAGAAGCTGAAGTAAAAGCTTATTATGATGAACACAAGTCAGACAAAAAATACCTCGTTCGCAATCCTAGCCGCGATGTTAAAATGTTTGATGTAAATATCCGCCCTTCTAAAGCTGACTCTTCTGTATTTGCAGGTAAAATGAATCAATTACGTGCTGGTTTTACCGCAAGCGTCAATGACTCCGCATTCATTTTTAAAAACAGTGAAACACCAGTTTATTTCTCAGACAAGCGTGCTACTGCAGTTCCTGAAGGTCACCCTAAAGCAGATCGCTACCAAGTTTATCCGGTAAGCCTTGATACTATCTTCAAAACAGCAGCACTTGGTCAACTTGTTGGGCCTTACGCTTCTAAAGAAAAAATGGTCTTATCTAAGGTAATTGGTTTCACACCTGCTAGCCTAAAAGCACGACACATCCTTATTTCTACAGCTAACTCTACAGACGCAAAAGTATTAGCAGCTAAAAAGAAAACAGCCGATTCCCTAGTTAAAATCTTAAATAAAACAAACTGGGATGCTATTACAGCTAAATATTCTGAAGATCCAGGTTCTAAAGACAAAGGCGGTGTTTATGAAGACTTCCTTGAAGGAGACATGGTTAAAGAATTTGGCTTCTACTGTGCTACAGCTCCTATCGGTAAAGTTGGTGTTGTAAAAACCGATTTTGGTTACCACATCATCGAAGTTCTTGAGCGTTCTACTAACAAACTTCCTTTGTTAGCTTCGGTTAATCTTACCTTCAAGCCATCTGATGAAACAGTGGCCAATATGGAAAGCGAAGTCAACGGTATTCTTTTGAAATTAGATCGTCAAGTTTCCAAAGAAGAAGATCCTTTCAAAAAAGCCGCTTTGTTTGATACCATCGTTACACGTGCTAGCTATGCACCACGCGTTATTCAAATTGAAGACAACGCACCAAAGGTTTATGGCTTTACAACGACTATGGCCCGCGATCGCATTCTTGAAATGGCTTATGCTGAAGATGCAACAGTTGGTTCAATGACCCTCTCTCCTATCCGCGACAAGGACAAGTATGTCATCGCTATGGTGAGTGCGATTCGCCCTGAAGGTGAGCCTTTATTTGAAAATGTACGCGCACAAATGGAACGCGAACTTATTCAAGAGAAAAAAGCGAAGCGTTTTATGAATCAAATGGCTGGTAAATCATTAAAAGCTATCTCTAAAAAATTCAATACGCCTGTAATTGACGCTGAAATTACCTTTGGGAATCCACAAATATCAAATGCTGGATATGAGCCAACTATCGTTGGTAATTTATTCTCAGGTGCAATTAAAAAAGGTGAACGCACATTGCCAATTAAAGGTGAAAGTGGTGTTTATGTCATCCAAATTAACCGCGTTACCAAAGCGCCGGCTACGAGAAATTACCAAGCTGAACGCGACCAATTGTTGCAAGGCCTAATGGGCCAAGTAGAAGGTCAAGCAATGGGTGGCTTACGCAAGAAAGCTGCTGTGGTTGATAACCGCAAGCTATCTGAATTAGGTGTGCGTTTGTAAGAAACAAACACCATGACCAAAGCCGAAATTCGCAAGCATTACAAGGCTAAGCGAGCTCAGCTCACTCCATTTGAATTATCCAAAATCTCAGCACAAGTGCAAGCACTTGTGCTGGATACTTTTCAGTTCCCTTCTAAATTTGTTAGTCTTTTTCTACCTATTGAAAGTCAAAAGGAGATTTCGACCTACGGTCTTCTAGAGGATATCTTACTGAAAGGTGGGCACCCTATTTTATCAAAATCTAACTTCGAGGATCATAGCTTGACCCTTTTTCATTACGAAGAACCCAGACAGCTAGAGATTTCAGATTTTGGTATTCCAGAGCCAAAATTTGGGCGCACGCTTTTGCCGTCAAAACTTGACTTCGTTTTTGTACCCCTATTAGCCGTTGATTCCAACGGACACAGAGTTGGCTATGGAAAAGGGTTTTATGACCGCTTATTAAAGCAGTGCAAGCCAGAATGCATGTTTATTGGGCTGCATCTTTTTGATGAATTTATTGAGATTTCAGATGTTGGCCCACACGACATACCGTTGGATTTCTGCTTTACACCCGGAGGTATTTATGATTTCAGAAAATAGCAACCAAGGCAAGTTTCACTTATTAGCGATCTTGCTCATTCCAGTTAATATGGTGGCTCTGTTTATGATGCCAGTATGGCTTTGGTGGTTGAAAGGAATAATAGTAGGGGCCTCAACAGCTTTTACTTTTTTCCTTTTGCGGAAGAAGACTTCTTGACAATTACGCCATCAGCTTCAATATTCCATTCAATTTTAGGAGCAGTAATTTTATCGATTTCTGATTGTGGTGCTTTTGCATCTTCTAAAAAGTGCTTTTGCATGGCCACAGAAATGGTATCAAGGTACGGTGTGCCGTGGAAATAGGCAACAGAACCCGCTTCGGTTGCTGGCGGGATAAGAAAGTGATCTTTAAAGCGGATGCGAATTAAATCACCGTTGGAAGGCTTTACATTTACCCAACATCCTGCACTTTGGCAAACTGCAACTAATGGTGCTTTGAAAGTATAGGCCTGCTCTGTAGGGTTTGATTTGAAACGCACAAGCATTTCGTCTAGCGTCAGGGCCTGCGTTGTATCTACAGCAACTGGGCCATAAGCTTTGTAAGCGATAGAAGAGGTTTGACAACTATATAGAAAAAGCGTAAAAATACCGAGTGAAATAAGGGTGGCCTTCATTTATGGAAATAGTTTATTGGAGATAGTTTTCAAAAAAAGTGCCTAGGTCATAGCTCTTGTTCTCTACTTGAACCGCAACAATTTGATTAGCGGATAAAAAACGCAAAATAACTCTGCGTGAATTCGCGTCGTTAGAAACCATATGAAAAGTAGCTACATGTGATTTTGAGTCAAAATCTACGGTAAACATGTTGGTGTAGAATTTGGCATACATGATGACATTTTCTTCGGACACCTCGTTTGGCAGGGTAAGTTGAATATGTCCATTTGCCACTCCACCTTTGAGCTCAGCTAGATTTTTTGCAGACGCACTAAGTGTTTTCTGACCAAATACAAGTAAGTTCAGACCCAAAGCCAATACAAGAAGCATTACTTTTTTCATAATTGCATAGATTAACAAGCATAAAACTACAAAATAATTCAATAAATTGCCAACGTGTCTAATTTAATCCTACAATACCAAACGTTATATCCTGAAGCAGGTTGCGACGAAGCAGGTAGAGGATGTTTAGCTGGGCCTGTAATTGCTGCGGCTGTCATACTCGACCCGAGCAATCCTATTGCTGCACTTAACGATTCAAAGCAACTTAGTGCAAAAAAACGCATGCTATTGCGAGATGAAATCATGTCTAAAGCACTTGCATTCGGTATTGGGCAGGTAGATCATGAAGAAATCGATCAAATCAATATCCTGAATGCAAGTATCTTGGCTATGCACAAAGCACTTGAAGCATTAAAAGTTCCACCTGCTTTCATTTTGGTAGATGGCAATCGTTTCAAAGCATTCAAAGACACACCGCATGCATGTATGATCAAAGGAGATGCCCGTTTTTCTGCTATTGCTGCTGCAAGTATCTTAGCTAAAACTGAACGAGATCTGCTTATGAGTCAACTTCATTTAGAATTTCCTGTTTATGGCTGGGAACAGAACCAAGGTTACCCTACTTTAATGCATCGTAAGGCCATTGCCCATCATGGTGTCTCTCCTTACCACAGGCTAACTTTCCAACTATTATCTCAAAACCAGCAATTGGGTTTGTTTGATTAAACAAAACATTGTTGATTAGATTATTCAAGGAGGTTCCATGCAGCGATGAGTGGTCTTAACTTTGAACAAAAAGTAAGCATGCGACAACGTCTTGTTCTTCTCATTTTAAGCTTCTTGGCTTTGGTCTGGGTCATATTTGCATCCTATGACCTATTATCCAATGAAACACTTACTGATTTCAGAAGTTACTTCAATGTCAAGGATAACAAAGTTTGGATCATCAGGGAAGACAACGAATTTGAATGGGACAAAGAAGGGGTGCAAACGACAGAGCTCAATCAGAATTTATATTATTCGGTAACGCGGGCCGCCAAATATCCGATAACCGTATTTTTCAGTGCCAAAAGAACATTGTTGCTCGTCGAAAAGAAAGGAAACTGGAGCAATAAGGAAGTCAAAGATCTTTTTGAGAATGGACTTTTTCCTTTACAATTTGGAAAACTTAAAACTTTCGAATTTGGAAAGCTTCATGGTCAGTACAACAAAAATCAACTGATTATCTACGAAGGAGAACTCGATGAACCCGCTGATTTAAAATTAAACCTCAATACAAAATCGAGCTATTCCTGGATTACTTGGAAAGATGCCAAACCACATATAACTGATACATACATCAAACCGAACCTGCGCTATCGGTACGAGAAATATAAAAATACCTCCAGAAATCTCAAAAAAGTAGATGACTATTCAGTTTTTGCCGAAGCAGTTCCGGATTTCATTACCAGTTATTATTTCTACGAGAGAAACTACGCGGCACAACTTGATCCGCAGTTTGCAAATACACCTTGGTACAAATGCATGAAGACAGGTTTTATACATCTTAAAAAAGACAGTGCAAGCCTCATTCTCTTCGATTTTACAGAAAATAATAATCCGCTTCTGACACTCAACGAAGCACTCGGACTTGAGGAACTCAATGAAGAAACTCAAGTTTATGAAAATCAGCTGATCACGAAACTTGTAGAAGCGAGGAAAAACGATTGGCACCTTGGCACTTTCGGAACATATGCATTTGCGAGCACTGATAAAGCGCTATTTGATGAGGCCCTAGCTGCCGCTAAACTCAACCAAACCATAGTACAAGACACTAATAAAATCATTCGCTATTATGAGCACATGCCCAAAAGAGTAACGGCTAGATGGGTTGATCTCAGTATGAAGAAAACGTTGACTCTTTTGGGAAAATATGTGGTAACTACCAGCTATCAAAGACTTGGGGAACAGAACAACTTAGACCAAGACAAAATCCGAGATTATTTTGTTATGAATCCTGGGGTTAGAGTGCTCGATTTTGGCGCCTTCCCGGAACGCGGAAACATCATTTTACATACAGAAAATCAAAAGCTAGTTGGCTATATCAATGGCCTCAAAAAATGGGAAAAAGAGCTCAGGGGTGAGGTCAAGGACATTTATACGCTGGGGGCACTTGATCAATTGGTAGCCGTTCAAATGGCACATGAAGTGCAAATCTTTGACAAATCTGGTAGACTCGTGTACAGACTTACTCATGAGTCAGGCACTCAAATTGGGGCCTTTGAAAACAATGGTAAAAAAGAATTTATCAGTTACAACGGCGGGTCTAATCTTCAGCTCTCAGGAGAAAGCGGAGCTGTTATCAAACAGTTCCCTGCAAGTGGCAAACTCAAAGATTATGCTGTCTACAAGCAAAACGGAAGATCATATGTCGGTATTTTAACGGACAAGCAGTACACAACCATAGATTTATTAAAACGAAAAGTACTAAGTAAACAAAACGTAGATTCTACCTGTGTTTTAGCCAAAAGCCCTGCAGCTGTTGCCGCCATTCATATCCAAAAAAATCAAGTGTCACTGCTCCAACAGGGTGTTAAAAAACAATTCCAAGTGCCAAGTGGCGTTGTTTATCTCGCCACCTACAAACAAGGGCAGAACACTGTGTTTATATTCAAAAGAAATACTGCCATTTTTGCCTTTGATCAACAAGGTAATCGCGTATGGGAAAAAACATTAGCACTCAAAGAAATTAGTCAGTGTCATATTTATCAGCAACCAAGCGGCAACTCTTGTTTGGCATTTTTAGATGCAATAGGCAACCAAATCTGTCTTCTTGACGACTTAGGAAGAAACTTAGACAAACAAGACCGTCATGGAGAAGAACAAGTTCAAGTTACAAGTTTTGGCGGCAGCGCATACTCAATTACAACCTTTTTAGGAACCTACCTTATTCAATACACCAAACAATGAAAAAAATCATCCTCGCCTTTTTACTGCTCAACACATTAATTGTTGAGTCACAGTCCTATCTTGGCAACATCACCAGTAACTACGCTGGCGCAATTGGTAACCAACTGAACCCTTCAAGTTTCGTAGACGGTCGTGTTAAATTTGACCTCACTCTACCTGCTGTTAACTTCTTTGCTTATCAAAACTTTGGTTATTTCGACGCGAACGCCATGCGCACAGAACAAGGAAATGGTGGTTATTGGTGGGCAAAATCTTTTGGTGATACAGCTATTCTCAATTCTTGGGTTTACCCCTCCTCGACTTTTCTTGAGCGCTTTATTGAACGAAATTATACTTCAGAAAGTACTAATCCCCTTGGAGCCAATATTAATCTCAACCTTGACTTATTCAATTTAGCTTTTCACCTCGGAGAAAAAAGAGCAATTGGCATCAATGCCCGCATGCGCTCTATTACCAACGTTGACAACATGAACCCAAAACTTGCGGTTTTGTCTGAGGAAGGCCTAGAATATCCTGCACTCTGGAATCAAGTTATTAATGAAGAGCTCATCAATGTGAACCACATGACCTGGGCTGAAATCGGCTTTAATTATAGCCAAGTCCTCATCGACAACAAAGAACACTTTCTCAAAGTCGGAATCACACCCAAATTACTTTTAGGTTTTGCAAGTGCTTACGTGCACTCTTCAGACTTTACTTATAACCTCGTCAATGAGGATACATCTCAATTGCTCTCCGGAACCTTTGACTACGGTTATTCCAAAGAAGTTGGTGATTTTATTACGGATGGCATGAATGGTTTAATCAATAGTTCTAATTCCATGGACTACCTCAAACCTGGCTCAAAAGGTTTCGGGCTTGACATTGGTGCGGTCTATGAATGGCGTCCAGACTACGCTAAGTACAAATACGACATGGATGGGAAAACTGATCTTTGGATGCGTCAAGAAACCAAGTACAAAGCTAGAGTTGGTCTTTCTTTGCTCGATATGGGTGGCTTGAAATTTACTAAAGGAGGTCTTAGCCGCAACTTTGTAGTGAACACTAGCAATCTTTTTGACTTACACACCTTTGAAGTGGCAACTGATTTAGCGTCATTCGATGGCGTAATTGATTCCCTCATTACGGCTTCAACAGCAAACGGCACACAAGATTGGGTAGCGTTACAAGAACCTTCACAGACGTATAGAATGCGCACCCCAACAGCACTAAGTATTCAAGCTGATTACCATATTTGGAAATACTTCTATGTGAATGCAACTGCTATGTTGAATATGATTCCTAAAAATAAGGATACCAAGGTTCATACGGCAACGCAACTCAGCTTTACACCAAGTTTTGATAGTCCTTATTTTGGTTTGTATGTGCCTTTTGTTTATAATAAGTACAGTGGTTTCAAATATGGTTTGGCCACCAGAATTGGCCCGGTTATCCTAGGGCTCAATGACATGAACATTATTAGAGCTAAAAATGAAATCAGCGGACTTGATTTTTATGCGGGCGTGCGCCTTCCTATTATTTATCACCGTATTAAAGATAAGGACCTAGACAAAGTATCTGACCGCATGGATGAATGTAAAAACGTACCAGGAACATGGGGATTCTTAGGTTGCCCAGATACTGACGGTGACGGTATTCCAGACTCAGAAGATGATTGCGTTGACATTAAGGGTATCAAAGAATTCAAAGGTTGTCCTGACACAGACGGTGACAAAATCATCGACTCCGAAGATGCTTGCCCTACCGTTGCCGGCCTCAAAGAATTCAAAGGTTGTCCTGACACCGATGGAGACAAAATCATTGACTCTGAAGATGCTTGCCCAACAATTGCTGGGATCGTAGCACTAAAAGGTTGCCCTGACAAAGATGGCGACGGTGTTACCGACGCAGACGATATTTGCCCTGATAATGCTGGCCCTAAAGAGAATCAAGGATGCCCAGATAAAGATGCCGACGGCTTATTTGATTACATTGACCAGTGCCCGGAAATAGCAGGCCCGAAAGAAAACCAAGGTTGCCCTTGGCCAGATACTGATGCCGATGGCCTACTCGACAAAGACGACGAATGTCCGAACTTAGCTGGTCCAAAAGCCAATAAGGGTTGCCCTTACAAAGATTCTGATAAAGATGGCTTACTTGATAAAGATGATGACTGCCCAAATACGCCTGGACCAAAATCTAATAAAGGTTGTCCTGTGATCGAACAAGAAGTGATTGAAGTGCTTAAAACTGCCTTCGACAACCTAGAATTTGAAACAAGCAAGGACATCATCTTCGAAAGTTCTAAACCTTCACTCAATGAATTGGCTGAAGTATTGAAGAAAAAAACAACTTGGAAATTACAAATTTCAGGACACACCGATAACGTAGGAGACGACAACCTGAACATGGTTCTTTCTAAAAAACGTGCAGAAGCGCTCAAAGCTTATTTAGTTTCTCAAGGCATTGATGCTAGCAGATTGATCACACTGTACTTTGGTGAAACCAAACCAATTGCTCCAAATGACACCCCAGAAGGTCGTCAGAAAAACAGACGTGTCGAGATGAAAATTGTTTTTGAATAAAATTCAAATTCTATTATACTCAATTGAAAGGCGGCTCTCGGGTCGCCTTTCTTATGTTACCTCAATGTTAACGTTTGATGCGCGCTAATTAACGCTTTGTTAATCTTAGATTAATCTACTCATCAAGATACTACTAGACCTTTGCATTAAATAATTTAATGTAAAGCAATGAAGCTATTTACCTCAATTTTAGCAAGTTTACTCTTAACCGTTCTCAATGCTATTTCTTTCGGACAAACCGGAAATATCAACGGAACCGTGACAGACGAAGATCAAAAAATTTTAAAAGAATTTACGGTCAAGTTATCTGCAGCTATCAAGCCAACAATTGACCTTGAAAAAGGCACATTTATCTTTACTAACATTCCGATAGGAACCTACACGATTGACGTAAAAGCGCCTGGCTTCGAAGTATTCAAGAGCGAAACGATTACCGTTACAGAAGGTCAAACGAGTACGGTAAGTGTGAGTATGAAAACACGAGCTCAGACCACCGGAGACATCCGAGTGAGTGGCAAGTCAGATAAAAATAAAGGTGATGTTGAAGTAACAAAAATGCAACTTAACCAGCCAGGAGTTGTCGATGGTATTAATAAAAACACTTTTGTTAAAACTCCAGACTCAAGAGTATCACAAGTATTCAAGCGTGTGAGTGGTGCGAGTGTACAAGACAACAAGTTTGTAGTTGTTCGTGGTCTTAGTGACCGTTATAACTTCGCCTTGATCAATGGGGCGCCGCTTCCAAGTACTGAATCTGATCGCAAGGCTTTCTCTTTTGATATCTTCCCGTCTAACATGCTTGAGAACCTTTTCATTATGAAAAGTGCTACGCCTGAACTTCCTGGAGAATTTGCAGGCGGCGTCATTGATATTAAAACGGTAGAGCCACGCTCAGAATCCTTCCAAAATATTCAGATTGGCACCGGTTTCAATACCATTGCAACTTTAAAAAACTCCCGTGTTTATGAAGGAAGTTCAACAGATGTACTAGGTTTTGGGAATGCAGCTAGAGCCCTTCCCGATGGCTTACCTTCAACCGCTGAGTTCAATGCCTTGAGTTCACAACAAAAAGCAGAGTTTGCTAAATTGATGCCTTCAAGCTGGGCTACGAGTAATCAGACAGCCTTGCCAAATGGTAGCCTTCAGTACAGTGTCGGAAACAAACTTCAACTCAAAGACAAGAAAAGCTTAAGTTACGTTTTTGCTTATTCTTATGCTAACTCTAATAGTTTCAGCCAAGTTACTAGAAGAGAATTCGAAGAACAGGCTACTGGTGTAATAACAAAAAATGAACTCAAAGATTCTGCATTTACCAAATCAATTTTGAATACGGGCATGCTCAATCTCAAGTTAGACCTTGGCAAAAGAACAGAAATTCAAGTAAAAACACTTTATTCAGTTTCATCTGACGATAAAGTGAATGTCCGTAATGGGAAGCGCGACATGGATATCGAATCAATGTATAATGAAAAATCTACCAATATTTGGTATACACAGAATAACATTCTAACTACTCAAATTCTAGGAAAACACAACTGGAAAGACGATTGGAAATTCAATTGGAATGTAGGCTATAGCAATATCAATCGCGATATTCCATTTCTAAGAAGAATGGTATACCAACAAGTAGATACAACATTGCCATATTTTGCAGTAGTTCAGAACAACGACATCACCACACTTGGGGCTGGAAATATGTTTTGGTCCACTATGAATGAGAATATTGCGAATGCCCGTTATGACTTTTCAAAACAATTTGGTGGTGATGATTCTAAAAACCTCTTCAAATTTGGTGGATTTCATCAGTACCGCGGCCGCGATTTTGCCGCAAGAAACCTAGGTTTTTCCAAATATGACCCTGCCGGTTCAAGTTCGTTCAATTCTTCATTATTGCTTTTGCCAGAAGATCAAATCTTTGCACAAGAGAATTTAGGTCTCATGGCAGATGGGCAAGGTGGGTTCAAACTTGAGGAAGGTACGAATGTGGATGACAGCTATGACGCGTCGTCAATTTTAAACGCTTTATATGCCATGGTTGACGTGCGTTTGTTTACTAAATTACGTGTAGTAACCGGAGTACGCGCTGAATCTTACCAACAGAAATTCCATTATGTTGAATTTGGGTCTAATGCCGATAAATATCTTGACACTACTGTCCTTGACTTATTACCTTCGATTAACCTTACTTACAAGATTACAGATCGTTTTCAATTCAGAGCCTCTGCTGCGCGCACTGTAAGCCGCCCAGAATTCCGTGAGTTGGCGCCATTTACTTTCTATAACTTTTTAAATGACAACTTGGCCTCTGGTAACCCACAATTGAAGCGTGCTACCATCAATAATTACGATACGCGTTTAGAATATTTCCCTGGTAAGGGTCAAATCATCAGTGTATCGGGCTTCTACAAAACATTTGAAAATCCAATCGAATTACTACTCCGCACTGGTACTTCAGGGCAGCCTGAACTTTATTATAACAATATTGCACGTGCAAACAGTTATGGTGCTGAGTTTGAGTACCGCATGAATTTAGGTTGGATCAACCGCACAGATTCTAACTCGGTTTTCTCTCGAACAACTTTCTACACGAATGCATCATACATTAGTTCAGCTGCTGACTTAACACAATTCGCAGGTCTTGAAGAGTACCCAGGTTCAACCAGACCTCTTCAAGGTCAATCTCCATACATTTTAAATGTTGGTTTATTCTACGAAAGTAAAAAAGACCTCATGGTTAACTTTTCATACAATTATGTAGGGCAGCGTATTGCCATTGCAGGTAGCATCCAAGAACCAAGTGTTTGGGAAAATGGACGTCACGTACTCGATTTTCAAATTGGAAAAACATGGAATGATAAATATGAATTGAAGTTAAATTGTGCCGACCTCTTAGCCCAAGACCTCGTCTTCTTCCAAGACATCAACAAAAACAAACGCTACGACAAAGGAGTAGACAGTGCTTGGCAGGAAATCACTTTCGGCCAAACCATTACTTTGAATTTCAAATACAAGTTCTAAAAAGTCAATGTTAAGAAATCGTTGGTCTTTATTAACACACATTTAAAGAACATTTAAGTATCCTATAACTTAAGCAGAGGTAGTTAGCTGGAAATTTGTAATGTAAAAAAAAATTAAAAAGATGAAAAAGATTTACAATTTAATGACTGCCCTTTGCATTGGCGCTTCGGCTTTTGCTCAGGATGCTTTCTGGACGCCTACTACATATCGTGGTGCTTTTCCAGTTACCGACAACACCCCTGCGACAGACTGGACGTCTGGCTGGGCGAATTTTGATCCGGAAACTACTGTTTACCCTGCTACTGTAACCACAGTATCTGCAGACATCACTTCTAACACTACTTGGAGTGGTGTTGTTAAATTGATGAACAAAGTTTATGTTAAGAACAATGCAACTTTAACTATTGCTCCCGGAACAATTATCCGTGGCGATAAATTGACACAAGGTACTTTGATCATTACACGTGGTGCTAAAATCATGGCTGATGGTACTGCTGCAAACCCTATTGTTTTTACTTCTAACGAAGCCGTTGGCGCACGTAACGAAGGTGACTGGGGTGGATTGGTTTTACTCGGTTTGGCAAAAAACAACCAACCAGGTGGTGTAGCTAACATTGAAGGTATTGTACCTACAACAGATTCACAGTTTGGTGGTAACTTCGATAACGATAATTCTGGAACCTTACGATATGTTCGTGTTGAATTTGCAGGTATCGCTTTAGAGCCTAACAAAGAAATCAACGGAATTACTTTTGGCTCTGTCGGAAGTGGAACGATCGTTGATTATGTACAAGTCACCTATTCAGGAGATGACTCTTTTGAGTGGTTTGGTGGTACAGTAAATTGTAAGCACCTAATTGCTTATCGTGGTCTTGATGACGACTTTGATTGCGATTTCGGTTACCGAGGTAAAGTTCAATTTGCACTCTCGATTCGCGATAAAGATATTTCCGATGCACCTGGAGACTCAAATGCTTTTGAATGTGATAACGACGCAGCAGGTTCAACAGCAACACCGAAAACACGACCTATTTTTTCAAACGTTACTTTGGTCGGACCAAAAGGTAACGGTACTACTGCACTTCCAGCAGGTGAAAAATTTGAGAAAGCTTTCCGCTTGAGAAGAAACTCAGCTGTTTCAGTTTTGAATTCATTAGTTACCGGATGGGAAAAAGGGCTTTCTATTGAAGGTGCACCTGTGGTTGCTAATTTAAATGGCGATACAATGGTCTTTGTCAATAACATTTTGACAAACTTTGCTATTCCTTCTTGGTCAACTGGAAATACTAATACCGTTTTAAATTCAGGTGGCTCTACTGCAGCTTGGTATAACTCATGGTGGGGTGTAGACGGAAACGACTCAACCGCTTCATTGGCACAAGTCAATTGGGTTAATATGTTCCCAGCCTTAGGTGTTACACCCGATGCGCGTTTGGCTGTAGGTTCAGTTGCTGCTAATGGTGCTACATTTATGAATCCTGTATTTTATTCAGTGGCTACACCAGTTGTTGCTACTACAAGTTTTACATATTGCCAAGGAGCTACTGCTACTACTCTTTCTGCAACAGCTTTAACAGCAAACACTCTTCGTTGGTATACTCAACCAACAGGCGGAACTTACACTACAACTGCACCAGTTCCTAGTACAACAACTGCAGGAACTTATACTTACTATGTTTCTCAAGCTAATGCAAACAACGACGAAAGTATGCGTGCAGCCATCACAGTTACTGTAAATGCGCTACCTGCTACACCAGTGATTACTGCAAGTGGTTCTACAACATTCTGTACTGGTGGATCTGTTGATTTGACTTCAAGTGCTACCTCTGGTAACGTTTGGTCTAACAATGCTACTACCGCTACAATTACAGTGAACGCTACAGGTAACTACTCTGTTACTGTAACAGACGCGAACGGTTGTTCAAGTGTTTCAACTCCTATTTCTGTGAACGTTTCTAACGCTCCAGCTCCTACTATCAGCGCAACAAGTACACAAGCGTGTTCTGGTGATGTCGTAACGGTTACTTCATCAGCGGCTGATTCTTATTTGTGGTCTACAGGTGAAACCACTCAATCAATTCAGGTAACTAACACCGCAGCAGTTTATGTAACTGTAACAAATGCTAATGCATGTGACGGTGTGGGTCAATCTGCAACTTCTAACATTACTTTCACTGCTACGCCAACTGCAGCTGGTTCATTCACTACTGCTGGGAACGTTGTGACTTTCACAAACACTTCTACAGGAGCTACTTCTTACTCTTGGGATTTTGGTGACTTCACCAACTCATCTGCTAGTGCTCCGGCTCACGCCTTTGCTGGAAATGGTGCTTACACTGTTGTTTTAACTGCCATCAATGGTAACTGTACAGATACAGTAGCATTTGAAATCTCTATTGAGGTAGGTATTGAAGAAAACAACAGCTTGACTTTTGAGGTGTATCCTAACCCTGCAAGCGCAGAAGTATTTGTTGCTCTTGAAAACAACGCCAATGCTTCTTTAACTGTTCTTGATGCAATGGGTCGTGTAGTTTTAACACAAGCAATCAACGAAGTTGGTTCATTAGTACTTCCTGTAAACGTTGCTGAGCTTGCTGCTGGCAGCTACACGGTGCAAATTATCAGCGAAAATCAAGTAGGTGTTAAGCGCCTCATGATTCGCAAATAGTTTTAAGATTCTTGATAAGAGGGGGTTTAGGCCCCCTCTTTTTTTAAAAAATAGAAGCGATGGAAAACACAAAAGGACACACCATACTGATTGTTGATGATGAACCAGATATCTTGGAGTTTTTATCGTACAACGTGCGTAAGGAAGGTTATAAAGTTTTTACGGCAAGTAATGGAATGGAAGCGCTCAGACTTGTTCAGCAAATTAATCCATCCTTGATTTTGTTAGATGTCATGATGCCCAAAATGGATGGCATCGAAACTTGTCAGGTGATTCGTAAAGACCTCAATATGGTGCAACCAATTATCGCTTTTTTGACTGCCCGCACTGAAGACTATGCACAAATTGCCGGATTTGAAGCTGGCGCTGATGATTATATCAATAAACCCATCAGACCAAGACTTCTGATTAGTAAGATTGAATCTTTATTACGCCGAAATAAAAGTGTTCAAAGCGGAACCGACAAAATTACAATTGATAGAGACCGTTTTGTTGTAGAAATTGAAGGAAAGGAACTTCAATTACCTAAAAAAGAATTTGAATTACTAGAATTGTTGGCCTCTAGACCAGGTAAAGTTTTTAACCGCGATCAAATCTTGGCTGTTGTTTGGGGAAATGATACCATTGTTGGCGAACGAACTATCGATGTTCATATCAGAAAATTGCGCGAAAAACTCGGAGATGCGTATATTCGTACTATAAAAGGTGTCGGATATACCTTCAACGAAAAGTGAGCAGAACAAGACCAAGTTTTTTAATTCTCAGAGGTAGTATTTTATTTTATCTACTCAGTTTATTATTTACTTTTTTTGTACACCTCCAGATTGTCACCCTGAGCCCTGTGCTCATCTTTATTATCCCGTTAGTCAGCGGGATTTTTGCATATACCATCTTCTACTACATCATCAAGCGCTTTTTACACTACCGTATGAGTCTTATTTACAGGAGTATTCAAAATACTGAACCATCCAAAAATAAAGACAAAAGCATCGATCAACTTGTTGAACAAGGAGAAAAAGACGTCAAAGAATGGAAGCAGAAACGCAATCAAGAAATTGAAAAACTACAAGAACAAGCGGCTTTTAGAAAAGAGTTTCTGGGCAACTTAGCTCATGAACTCAAAACACCTGTTTTTTCCATTCAAGGCTACATAGACTCTTTGTTAGATGGCGGCATGGAAGATCCTGAAATTTTGAGAACATTTTTAGAACGTGCCTCGAAAGCAACCGAACGCATGACCCATATCCTCGATGACCTCGATCAACTAACCAAACTAGAGCTAGAAAGAATTCCATTAGATGTGCGCAGTTTCGATATTTTGGATTTGATTCGCGAAACCTTTGACTCTCTTGAATTGATTGCGCGCGAAAAGTCGTTTCGCTTAAAATTAGAGACCACCAGCCCTTTCTGTTATGTCATGGCTGATCGCAATAAGATTTCCCAAGTACTAACCAATTTATTCAATAATGCCATTGCTTATGGCAATGAAGGCGGAGAACTTAGCGTGAGTGTCGTTGAAATCGAGCAAACCTATAACATTCAGATCAAAGACAACGGCCCTGGTATTGAACCCGTGCATATTCCACGCCTTTTTGAGCGTTTTTACCGCGTCGAGAAAAGTCGCAATCGCAATGAAGGTGGTTCGGGTCTCGGCTTGGCAATTGTCAAACATATTGTTGAGTCACATGGGCAACAAATTCAAGTGAGTAGTGTCGTTGGTAAAGGAACCTCCTTCAATTTTTCACTGGAAAAAAGTAAGGCTTCTGGTCCTGTAAGTTCAAGAGGTATTCCATTGAAATGACAGAAAACGTCCAAATATTTAGCCTCAAACAAGTTGCGCTTTCCATAGAGAAAACTATTGCTAGCCGTTACAACCAACAATATTGGGTAAAAGCTGAAATTCATAAACTCAACAAATACCCAAGCGGACACGCTTTTCCGGAATTGGTGGAAAAGGAAGACGGAAAAATTGTCGCGCAATTAAATGGAAGCATTTGGAAGCAGCACCTCCAACGCATCGAAAAGATATTTATCGATCAGGTTCAAGAGCCACTCAAAGACGGCATTCAGGTGTTGATGCTGGTAAGGGTTCAATTCAATCCTACTTTTGGCCTGAGTTTGCAAATTCAAGATATTGACCCTGCTTTTACACTGGGGCATTTGCAGAAAGAAAAAGACATCACGCTCAAAAAACTGAAAGCAGAAGGGCTGCTCCAAACCAATCAACAACTGCCCTACCCACTTATTGCTAAAAGAATTGCGGTCATTTCGGCCCCAACGAGTAAAGGACTTTCCGATTTCTATCAAGTTTTAGATCAAAATGCCTTTGGCTACACCTTTCATACCCAACTTTTTGAGGCATCTGTGCAAGGTGATGTAGCCGTAGCATCCATACTTGAAGCGCTCCAAGAAATTGAAAAGTGCCAAGAACAATTTGATGTTGTTGTCTTGGTAAGAGGGGGTGGCGCAGAAGTAGGCCTTACTTGTTA
>JBILTD010000095.1:0-7136 GCA_044371695.1 Crocinitomicaceae bacterium
CCATTAAAAATAATGTCAGTGCCGTTTGGGAAAGACGCGAAGCAACACCAGCGGAAAACAACTTGTTGGCTCAATTTATTGAACAACACGCCTACTGGAAAAACCTTGCGCGCGAACGCTTTAAAAATGGTGAATTCCCGGTTTATATGGAAGAAAGTAAATATGGCCAAACACATGGTGGTCTTGTATTTCGACCTGTTGACAAGCGCGAAAACTATATTAAGCGCTGTGTTGGAACGCCAGGTGATGTGCTTGAAATCAAGAATTCTGTTTTATATGTGAACGGAAAAAGCGCTTATGTTTCACCGGGGCAAGCCTTGTTGTATCGCATTGAAAAAACAAAGGTCTCCTTCCCTTCAGTTCCTGAAATGCTCACACGCTATGGTCTAGAAAATTCTGCTGATGGCGCACGCACCGATTTTGACGCCTTCAATGACCCGAAATACTATGTCTTGAACCTGACCAAGCAAGAAAAGCTAAAGATTGAACAAGACTTCCGTATTCGCCTCGAAAAGGTGCGTTACCCACAGTGGTCTGCTCAAGAAACGCTTAAGGCAACACCATTGCAAAAAATTGCCAACCTAGATCAGTTTCCAAAAGATTTCAATGTCAATAATACCATGACTGATTTTCAGCGCTTCCAGATTCCACGCAAAGGACAGCGCATCGCGATCAACACCAAGAACATTGCTTGGTACAAACGCATCATCAGTGCTTACGAAGGTCACCAGCTGGCCATTAAAGGAGATAAAATCTATATCGACGGTAAACTCGCAACTCATTATCGCTTTGCTATGAACTATTACTGGATGATGGGAGACAACCGCTTCCATTCGGCAGACTCACGCGTATGGGGCTTTGTACCTGAAGATCATATAGTGGGCCGAGCATCTTTTGTTTGGTTCTCGAAATCACCATTTGTAGATTCTTTCCTTGGTATACGTTTTGACAGAATTTTCCGCATTGTTGACTAATGCCTAGCTTTCAGACTGCTTATTTTCCATCTATGGCCTATGTACGGGCCTTCATGAACAGTTCTGAACCACTCATTGAAATACATGAGCACTTTGTGAAGCAAAGCATCCGAACGCGCTGTGAAATCTTGACAGCCAACGGCGTGTTGCAGTTGAATGTGCCTGTCATCCACCATTCTGGTCAAAAAGTCAAAATCAAAGATTGCCTGATTGATTACTCTAAATCGTGGGTCACGGATCACTGGCGAGCTATTGAAAGCGCTTACGCAAACGCACCCCATTTCGAGCATTATGCACATGACCTGAAGGCCATATTTGCCGCTCAACCCAAAACGCTTTTGGAGCTCAATGAACTGATCTGGAATTGGCTTTCAGCAGCATTAGGTATAGAAACTAAACTCCAGTATAGCAGCGATTTCTTAAGTTCAAGAACTGATAAAAAAGAATGGTTGGGTAGAATACAGGAAATAACGACGCCGTATTATCAACTGTTTGCCCAAGAGCAAGCCTTTGTAACGAATTTATCTGTGTTAGATGGCTTATTTAACGAGGGGCCCCTTCTTTGGAAGCATTTTTTGCCAACGCACCTTTAGGATAACCGGATGCAAGACGGAACCGTCCATAAGCAGCAAGTCCCCGTTCAAATCAAATGACAAAACCCTTGGCTGACTAATCTGTTGAAGATCGATGTTTTGATAGCTCAGGAAATTACCTTGTTGATCAAGCGTTAAGATTGAACCTGTGCTGCTTAGAATATATAATTCATTGGTTTGTGGATGCACTGCCATTGAAACAGGATCAAACGTAAATACTTCGTCAAGAGCTAAATCTTGTGTTTGTTGAATAAAGGCAAGTAGTGCGCTTTGCTCGAATTGAAACAACGGTGTTTCTGAAATCTTCTTAGCACCTAAGCGCATTGTTTGGATGGCGTAGCGCTTGTTCTCTGAACCTTGTTCTGTTTGCTTCAAAAATAAAAGACGACTTGTGTTGGGATGAAAACAAAGCAATTTATGTGTGGCGTCTTCTTGGGCAATGTTTAATGGTTCGGCTACAGGACTTGACAAAGATGCATCCATGAAATACAGTTGTTGCGCTGCATCAAGCATGACAACAGTTGAATCGTGGTAAGCCACCTGAATGATTTTTGTACCTTCAGCCAATGCTGGCATATAATGAAAAGTATTGGATTGAGGCATGTAAGTCATTAAACTCAAGGAGTCATGACTGATGGCCAACATAGAATTCGTGTCTAGGGAAGTGAGTGCAGAAAATGGCTGCAAGCCCATTGGCAGGTAGTGTGCGGCTTCAGTTTCAGAGAGGTCAAAAAAGCCAATTTCTTTTTGAAAAGAGCTAGCTAATTCTTGGTAGTAAGACTTCACCCCTTCTTGCTGGATAGATCTAGCAGCAATGAAAGATATAGTGGCTAACACAAAAGAGAAAAAGTACTGAACTCTTGTCATTTCAAACAAATTTAGATGAAAATACGACACCAAAAAACAATTCGAATTTAATTATGAGCAAATCCTTGTTTATTCTGCTTTAAAACACCGTATTTTTGTTGGAACGATTCTTGTAAATTAGAAAGCATGAAAAAATATCTCTTCATTTTTATTGGTCTTCTTTGTCAGAACAAACTAAGCGCTCAAATAAGCTTTGGAGGTGGTCTGAGCTATACAACCTTCATGAACACTACCGGCCAACCTCAAGAGAGTCTAAGCATGCCTGGTATTCATGGTCATATTGAAATACCAAGAAGCGGAGATGTTACGCTCTACGGACGCATCAATTATCTTCCACCTAAGGCAAATAGCCAAACAATAACTTCTTATGTTACTGCAATTGATCCAACGACCAACCCATACATCGTGGCTGTCAATAGCCGTTACAAAACAAATTATTTTCTTTTAGAAGGAGGAAACCGCTATTATATAGGCAACGACTATGATAATGGTTTTGCTGGATACGGTGGATCAGGACTAGTTCTTGGTATTGGAAAGGTTAAAAAATCCTTTGATAAGCTTGACGTAACAGGCGTTGTACCCTGGGAAAATACATATCAGACGGACCCTTCAGAAATTTTAGAAGGTAATATTTTAGCAGTTGGTGGTTTTCTACAAGGAGGTCTTAAGTATACTATGCCCGGAAAAGGCACCATTTATGCAGATGTAAGCACGTATTATCTTTTGCTTGCAAACGGAAGCAATAGCACAGCGAGTCAAACCAACTTTATTTCACCGTTCTTCTTCAATTTGACATTTGGCTTTAAGAAGGATCTTTATTAATCCAACTCAAACAAATTTCGAGAAGATTTTTAATTGACTTTCGGGCATCAATCATAAAGTTTGCTTGCTCGTAAACACCTTTTCTTTCCTCGAGTAATAAATCAAAGCTCTTCAAATCTTGCAATAAAGGCCTATCCTTCGAACCTTTTAAACGTTCATGCAAAACCTCGGTTGGCGCACTCAAGTAAATTACACTGCCGCGTTCAAGCAAAGTAGCCATTAGTTCACCATAACAAGGCAAACCACCGCCACAAGCTATCACCGCGGCCTGTTCTGGCAATCTTTCTATCAGCGCTTTTTCTTGCTCACGAAAATAGGCCTCACCAAATTCACTAAAGAGTTCAGAAACCGAATAACCCGTTAGTTTTTCTATCTCGAGGTCGGTGTCATAAACAGGGACATTTAAAGCCGTAGCCAAAGCAACAGCCAAGCTAGACTTCCCACTTCCCATCATTCCAATCAAGAATATTGGCTTACCGCTCATCATATTATCAGCTTGGCTTTCAACGCATTGATTTGCGACGAAAAAATAATTTCAAATTTACCATATATTCTTTGTGTTATCTAAAGATAATCCATATATTTGCACCCTCAAAACGGCAGATTCCGTAGCTCAGCTGGTAGAGCAATACACTTTTAATGTATGGGCCCTGGGTTCGAATCCCAGCGGAATCACAAGAAAAAGTCCACTTCGAAAGAAGCGGACTTTTTTTGTTTTAAGACGTTTGAAATTCATTTCAAAAAGTCTGAAAATAAAAAGGCCGGATTTGCGCAGCAAAGGACTTTTTCTTGTAAGATGGAGAACCGATCGCGCGATGAAAGAGCGCGAATCCCAGAAAATAAAGCTCGCTTTAATTTGTAGTGGCCAAATGAAATATAATGCGCAGCATTTATTCAATAAAAAGCAACAATTGAGTGCTTTTATCCACTGCACGTCGGTTCAATGGGATCTTTAATCCCAGCAAAGGACTTTTTCTTGTAAGATGGAGAACCGATCGCGCGATGAAAGCGCGCGAATCCCAGCAAAGGACTTTTTCACTCCACCTCCCACACCATGAACTGAAACGGTGCTAAGCTTATTTGTTCGGCGTATTTTGATGTTTTAACATCCAGTGCTTTTGCCTTTTTGATATTGGCATCAAAACTTACTGTTTGCGCTTGATTCGAAAGGTTGACTGCTACGAGTACTTTTTGCTTCCCGTATTGGCGAAAAAAACTAAATACTTCAGGATTATTATTTGCGGCCTGTTCATAGCTGCCCACCGCTAATGCAGCACTACTTTTTCTGAGCGCAATGGTGCTTTTGTAAAAGCTAAACAAAGAGTTGGGGTCTTTGCTTTGTTCTTCGAGGGAGATGCCATCGTTGGATTGCTGATTGGCGTTGTCCCACCATGGGCCTGAGTTTTTGTACCAAAATGGCAGTCCTTCCCCTACTCCTGACGCATACCAATCGAAAGCTTCTCGACGGCCAATATCGTTTCCGTCTGTATTTCCAAAAGCATAAGCAGTGCCCTTCATACCAATTTCTTGGCCATAATAGATGGACGGCACACCTCCAATGAGCAGCATGAGTGCGGCCGCTGCTTTCTGTTTGTCGAGTGCAAAATCTAAGGAGGCAAAGCGGTCGATGTCGTGATTCTCAATAAAGATGACTTGCTCTTTGCCTGCTGGGGTTTGTCTGAGGATCACCTCAGCATTATCTATGATTTGCTGCTTGTCAAAAGAAAGTATTGCTTTTTGTAAGCCAAATCCAAACATGCGATCAACCGTTGCTTTCTCAAAATAAGCAAAACCGTAATCGGCCCAATCGGCTTGTTCAGCAACAATCTTGACAGCCGGATTTGCCTTTTTAACGGCAGCAATTAAAGGTTTCCAAAATTCAGCAAAAAGGTTGGTGAGTGTTGGTTTGCCGTCGAGGTGATCCATGGCATGATCCAACCTGAAACCATCCACACCGTCGTCAAATTTTCCGTCTTTATTCGGATCTAAAAAGTAGGAAAACAAAGCGATGTTGTAATCTAAAACTTTTGGGCTTTTTAAATTGACAGTGGTTACATTGATGATTTGCCCATCGTAGCCCTTCAGAAAGCGGAGGTCAAAAACCATAGTAGCTGGTTGAAGATGCGCCGCATCATCGAATAGAATATAGTCAGCGTAAGGTGAATTGAGGTTACCCACTGCATCTTGCCACCACAAGTGCTTGGAGGTGACATATTGGGTTTCCATATCGAGGTAAACTTTCATACCCAAACGATGGATCTCTTGGACAAGCTCAATGTAGGCTTGCATGCTGCCAAATTCAGGGTCAATGGTCTCAAAATTATTCGCAAAATAGTTATGGTAGCAATCCGACTCATAGAGCGGAAATAGCAAAATAGAACTCACACCTAAATCTTGCAAATAAGGTAGTTTTTGACGCAGACCATTGAGATCGCCTTGTAGGTCACCATCGCTATCGTAAAAACTTCTTTGACAAACATGATACATGATTTCACCACTTGGGGTCGCGCTTGCTTTTTGTGCCCATGCTGTGCCTCCGAGAAGCATCAAACAGATGAAAAATAATTTTTGCTGCATAATTGAAGTTACTTAAATTGAATGAATTAGTGTACCGTCATGTTAAATTTCAAGACACCACCCTTCATGATTTCCAAATAGTTGAGCTCAGGTGTAGACAATACCTTTTGATTCAAGGTAGGCTGCTCGTTGTAAATATTGCGCTTTGAAAAATGACTTGCTTTCACGACGAATTGCTTTTCACCTATTAGCTCGATACTTGCTTTTCTTACTTGTGGGCTACCAAGTACAAAATTTCCGCTTGCCGCATTTACCGGATAAAAACCGAACGTAGACAAAATATACCAAGCACTCATTTGACCACAATCATCGTTGCCAATCATGCCATCTGGTGTATTATTATGAAAATCCTGAACCACCTGATGAATGTACTTTTGCCCTGTTTTAGCTTGAGCTGTATAAGCATATAGATAAAGAATGTGATGACTTGGTTCATTGCCATGCGCATATTGCCCAATCATGGCTTCTTGCCCAAGAAACTTATTTGGGTGCAGTGCTTCAGTAGTAAAAAAAGCATCTAGTTTCTTCGTGAAGTTTGCTTCACCTCCAAGCAAGTGCTTCAGACCAACAATATCGTATTGTGCGGGTGTCCAGAAGTACTGCCAAGCATTGGCTTCGGTGTAATCGCCAGGGTTATTTAGCGGCGAGGTGGCCATCATTGGGTCGAAAGGCGTCCGAAATTGGCCGCTCGTATTTTTGCCTCTAAAAAATGTAGTTGCTGGATCATATAAATTTTGGTAGTACTTGGCTCTTTTTTCAAATGTCAAATAAACATCGGACCTACCAAGTTTCCTTGCCATTTCAGCCACACACCAATCGTCGTAGCCACTTTCAAGCGTTCTGGATACCGACTCATTGTCTAATTGATCAAAAGGATAATAACCATATTGATTGTATAGTTCCCAATTCGAATTGATATGACTTTTGGTGCTTGTTTCGAGCATGGCCTCCAAAGCAGCATTGGCATCAAATCCAGTAAAGCCATTTTGATAAGCTGACAAAATCATCGGAATGGCGTGGTTGCCAATCATGCAATAGTTGTCTTGCCCCCAAGCGGTCCAGATCGGCAAAAACCCTTTAGCTTGGTGATGTAAAAGCATTGATTGAACAATGCCATCTATCTTTTCCGGAGCAATGATTTGTAGTAAGGGAAAAGCCCCACGATAAATATCCCAAATGGATAGCGTAGAATAATAGGCCTTATTTGGCGCTAAGCAAATACTATCATTCGCATTGCGATAACGACCGTCAATATCGGCAATATTGGAGGGCTGTAACAGCAAATGATAGAGCGAGGTATAAA
>JBILTD010000096.1:0-7132 GCA_044371695.1 Crocinitomicaceae bacterium
CAAGCAGAAACCGTCTTTTACGACACTACAACAACGAACCCATGTGCAGGTTTTTATCCAACCGTTACCGTTACTGACTGTAGCGCACCAGGTGCCTGCGATGGAGCAATAGTTATCTCTTGTGCAACTTGTGCTCCATTCACTGTTTTGTGGAGTCAAGGTTCTACCACATATGGTATTTCGAATCTTTGCGAAGGTTATTACGATGCTTGCGTTACGGATAGCAATGGTTGTACATTCAGCACTTCACAATTTGTAGCTTACAACGGCAGCGGTACCATCGACACCATCAACGTCATAGGAAACTTAGCAACTGGCGGTATGATCACCGGTACTTTGATGTCGAGCTGGATCTATAATTGTGATATCGATATGAGCATGCTAGATACCGCCTACATGGTGTCTGCCGTTTTCGGAAATAATCCTGCGAACCAAGATTCACTTTATACAGTTTGGTACCTTGCTGATACAACAGGCGCTTTTACCTACATCAATTGTACTTTCTATGCACCATTTGCAGTCGGAACCTACAATCTAGTTTTACAGGTTTACTGTCCGATCAAATCGACTCCGCTCTACTACAACATCATTACACAATTCGATGTGCTTACAGCCGGATTAAACACCAAAAATCCAATGAGCTTAACGCTCGCGCCAAACCCAGTTCAACATGAACTTTTGATTATTGGTGACGCAAGCGGAACTTATCAAATCTTTGATCAGGCTGGCAAGTGTTTGTTGTCTGGTAACGTAGGTAAAGCAATTGACGTGCGTCAATTGGCAAACGGGACTTATTTCATACAACTGAATAATGTCGTTTTGCCGTTTATCAAAAGTGCTCAATAAGCGTTGAGAAAATCAAACGCTCTCCAAGAAAAAGGGGCCGCTTGCGCGGCCCCTTTTTTTATATCTAAAATTTTCAAGGTTAACCCTTACCCGATTTCACAGTTGGTACAGCTGGTTTGGGTGCCGTTGGCGCAGGCGTACTTGGTTTTGCTGCAGGTGGAGGCGGTGTGCTTGTTCTTGATGGTGCAGGAGTGCTTGTTCTTGATGGTGCAGGAGCACTTGGTCTTGGTGCTGGTGGCGGCGGAGTAATTGTTCTTGATGGAGCCGGTGAAGGAGCGCTTGGTCTTGACTCTCTTTCAGGAGTTGGAGTTGGGCGCGGTGCCGGACTTACCTCAGGCGTTCGTGGCGCTCTAGTAACCGTAGGTTCTTTCGGTTGAAAAGGCTTATTCTCTTTGCTTTCAACTGATGGCTTATTCGTTGTGCTTGAAGGCTTCCCAGAAATAGTTTCAGGTCTATTTGGGTATTTTCCTTCAGCGAAAGAATGCTCGTTGTTGTTTAAAGCTGGTCGAGGCACTTTGTTTAAAACGGTTGTACCGGGAACCGGAACGTTAGGCGTTGGCGGAACATTTGGCGCGATATTTAAATAGCCTTGATCAAAAATACAGCCCCCCATTTCATCGGCCGGAACTCCCATTTGCAGGCAGCGCTGACGCGCATTTTCACGACTTTGCGGATTCATTTGACTTAAATTCATGTAAACACGCGGAAAACTTCGGTCTGTGAATGAAGCTGTACTCATCCCGGGACCATAATCAAATAGCGTATTGCGGTCTGTGAGGCGCCAATCTTCGGCAAAATCTTTGGCCATATATGCTTGGAATTCTTGTTCGGCCAATTGATTCATTTGGTTGGCTTCACGACTATCTATTGCGTAGGCAGAGGCAATGCTGAGAGCTGCAACGTTGTTGGGTCTAGGTGTGTGCATGCGCGTGTTGAAGTCGTCATCAGCAAAACCATTGTTGTTGCCTAAAAGGCCTTCGAATTGATTGCGGTCACATTCAAAAATTCCGACAGTAACATTTACAAATCCTCTTGAACCACTATTTCTGACATCAATTACAGTGGTTTCACCAGTAGGCCATGCGATGGTGTAATTTCTGCCATCTAGGCGGATGACGCCACCGTGCGGCAAATAATAGGATCTACCCTGTAATTGAATTGGCATGCCATTGAGGCGCAGAGGCATTTGCATCCCGTCTGGCTTGTCGGCAGCATAAAAACATAGTCGGTCACCTGCTACATTCATCGCAACCGCTTCGTTCAAGGAGAAGTTGACATCTTGAGCGCGCTGTCTGGTTTGCACTTCAAAGGCGCCATTTTCAGCTTTTGCAAGGACAAACTCGCCTACGGTTTGAAAGGAATAGGACGCGCGGTCAAAGGACTTGAGGTGCGGATCTCCGTAAGAACGACCATAGGTGCGCGAACAAAAAGTACGCTCTAACATTGTGGAAAACAAGGGATACGCCCCCGTATTGTTTCCGACCACCATACGGTTTTCTTGCATGATTTGTCTGAGATCTTGGCGCTCGCGAAGCGGCATCATACTCAGCATTTCGTAAGGCGTAAAGTCTTCGGGGAAGGTTCTGTCGGGAATTGCCTTGCGGTCTGCTAAGGCTTCAATAGATGCCGCCAACCAAGGGCCGCGGATATCATCCCAGCGCTCGAGCTGTTCTTTGATAGGAGCAAAAGCTGCGTTGTTGTTTTGGGCAAAATAGCCGTGAAGTACAAAAAATGCACTTACAAAAAGTAGGTATTTTTTCATGGAATAAGTATTTGTATGCTGTGCTTTACAAGATTCAGGCCAAAGTCATTCATTGAATTTGTAGCCTATCCCTTTGATGGTAGAAATGTAGTCATCCCCGATCTTTTCTCTGAGCTTTCGGATATGCACATCAATGGTACGGTCTCCGACGATGATGTCCGTGCCCCAGACCTTTTCGAGAATTTGATCACGCTTGAAAACAAAATTAGGGCGCGAAGCTAATAGCGCCAATAGTTCAAATTCTTTGCGTGGCAAATGGATTTGTTGACCATCCATTTCCAATAAATATTTTTCTCGGTTGATGTGAAACTTAGGACCTACCTCTTGTTGTGGCTTCATGACTTTACCCCTTCTGAGCATGGCATGAATGCGCGACAACAATACTTTAGTCTTGATGGGTTTGGCAATGTAGTCATCGGCACCGGCATCCAGACCTGCTATTTGGCTGTAATCTTCGTGGCGGGCTGTTAAAAAGCAGATGATGATGTCTTGGTTGATTGGGTCCGCTTTGATGCGTTCACAAACTTCAATACCATCTAATTGCGGCATCATGACATCGAGCAAAATAAGCTGCGGTTTTTGCTGCTCAATAAAATCGAGGCATTCTTTTCCATTTGCTACTGCACTTACTTTGAAACCTTCCTTTTCGAGGTTGTAGGTGAGTAACAATCGGATATCCTCTTCGTCATCGACAATTAATATGTGCGTCTCATTCATCGGAATAAAGGTAAGGATTATGAAGGAGGGGTTGAGGATCCATGAATAATTTTTATGAATTTTTTAACAAGTGCTGTGTAACCAAATTAAAAAAAGCAATTACCTTTGTTGAACTAGTAGTAGGTTTAGGTTAATGGTCAGGAGCTTTGGTTTACACCAAGGCTCTTGGCTTTTATAGACGCTTATGAAAATCAAAATACTCATGGTTGAAGACGATATCAGTTTAGGTATCGTAGTCTCAGATCAACTTCGCTCTGATGGTTATACCGTCACGCTCTGTGAAAATGGCTCAGAAGCACTGCGCCGCTTCCAAGAAGATACCTACCACCTTTGCATACTCGATGTCATGCTTCCGGTCAAAGATGGCTTTACTTTAGCGCGTGACATTCGCAAGCAAAATGCTGAAATACCTATTTTGTTTTTGTCTGCGCGTTCCATGACCGAAGATAAAATTGCAGGTTTTAATGCCGGTGGTGATGACTACCTCACGAAACCCTTCAGTGCTGAAGAATTACAACTGAGGGTCAAGGCGCTTTTAAAACGGGTAAAACTGCAGGTAGATAGCCCAGAACAAAAAATACTTCAAATCGGCACCTATATTTTCGACACCGAGAATTTCACATTGAAGTCACCGAGTCAGTTAATTACCCTGACTAAGAAAGAAGCCATGATTTTGCGCACCCTCAACAAATTCAAAAATCAACTCATCCCGCGAGATGTTATTTTGAATTCAGTTTGGGGTCAAGATGATTATTTTGTGGGCCGTAGCCTCGATGTTTTCATCACCAAATTGCGCAAATACCTCAAGGAGGACCCACGCATTCAAATCACCAATGTACACGGCGTTGGTTTCAAATTTGAATGTGAAGAATGAGTGTTTTCATACTACATCTCGAAACGAGCACACCCATTTGCAGCGTTGCGCTGTCCAGAAACGGGCAACTTTTAGGGCATCTTGACAAAATCGGAGATGGTTTCATTCACGGAGAATCGTTAACACTCATGATAGAAGCGCTATTGGCGGAGCACAAAGTAACACTATCAATGCTTCAGGCCATTAGTTACAGTGCTGGCCCTGGCTCCTACACGGGTCTGCGCATTGGTCTTTCAACAGCAAAAGGACTCTGTTTTGCTTTGCAAATCCCGTTAATAGCAATCCCGACACATCAAAGTCTTTTGCAAATCGGGCTCGAAATTTTAGAAGCTCAAAATACCAACATTGTCACAATGCTCGATGCCCGACGCATGGAGGTTTATTTCGAAGCGTTTGATCAGCATGGAGCTAGTAAAACCCCACTTTGTTGCCAAATTATTGAAGCTCATACGCTTGACCCATACAAGCCTTGTGTCGTTATTGGCGATGCCAATGAAAAAGTAGCTGGACTCATTCAAGATTCACAAATTCAGTACCTAAACACACCGCTTTCTGCCAAGTATCAGTCAAAAATTGCATTTGACTTTTTTCAAGAAGGGAAATTTGAAGATACAGCTTACTGTAGCCCAATTTATTTAAAGGGCGCAAACGGCGTTCTACTCTAAGGGCTCTGTTGGTAAAACTATTTGGGGCTTCGGTGGCACCCTCCATTCTTTTTTTGTTTCGTTGCCAACCGCATCTCGAACTAAAAGTACTATCCGATCATTTTCTTGAAAAGGAACTTTAAATTGTGTGCCTATCTGCTTGTTTTTAGCATCATAATAGGCTGGTACCCAAGTGTCATTTTGATAACAAGCATAATAGGTCAAGCCCGAAAAATCATCAGAGACCGACCAATAGAATTTTCCCGAACTAGTAGAGTCGAGTTTATTCAATGCATTTTCTTTAATAATCGGGGCAACAAGATCTTGTTTCAAGCCCCAAATGCCCATCGTTTTGGTGCTTGCGCTCAAGACCCCCTGCTCTATTTGGCCTGGCAAGGCATTGCCATTCATCGTGATGCAATATTTCTGTGCTGCTGCATCAGAGTCGAAGCGATAAGAAATTTGAATGGGCTTTTGAATCAATTGAGTCGTGCTGCCGATAGTTTTAGATTGAAAATTGAGCTTTTTAAGGGTTGGTTCGTAAAATGTCAACGAATCTATTTTTATAGACCATGCACCTTGTTGATACGCATAAGCCATTTGAGGCATCCAATGTGTCGTTTCTTGATAAAATGGCTGAACAGGTGCTTTTGGGTGCTGATTGATGATTTGCAAGTTGTGTTGCGTTTCGTTGCCATTGACATCTCTGAGCATCACTTGACAAGCAAGTGTATCCATCACACCTAACTCAAACACACCTAATCCTTCGTATGGGTAAATGGCTAAAGGATTTGAATTCGACCTAAACAACTTTTGAAATTTGCGTTTGGAACTACGCGCGTAACTCGCATCATGATGGGTATTGATATAGCGCGAATGATCGAAATTAATTTCGTCAAATTCTACTGCGGTTGGCTTCTGACCTGCTGCAATGAGCTCTGTCGAAAAAACGTTGTAGGTCCTGCCGGCACTAGAAAAATAATCTTCGACTTCTAAAGCGACACCGATCAGCTGACCTTGCGCCAAAAACCCGGGAGGTAAATTGACTTGATGCGCTTTTGCCGTAAGCACGACATTCAAGACCTTGTTGGGAACTGCATACCCATTGGCATCGAGGGCATAAACTCGGATGCCTTTCAATTGCGGCGTTGCTTGATCGGAAATTTGAAAACCGTGTAAAAATGGATTGAGCGCGTGCTCAGTTTTGGTATCGCGGAGCTCAAAATGTAAGTGAGGGCCAGTAGAGCCACCTGTGTTTCCCGAATAGGCAATAAGTTCCCCTCGTTTTACAGGCAAAATATGTGCTGGCAAAATGAGATCAATTTCATTATTGAGTCGTGCAGCCGTGCTATCCAAATATACATTTTGAATGCGCTCCGCAAAACGCGTACAATGCGCATAAACCGTGGTGTAACCGTTCGGGTGTTGGACATACAAAACCCAACCGTAGCCCACCGATGAAACCCGAATTCTCGAGACAAAACCATCGGCACAAGCATAAATTGGTAAATTGATTTTCCCGCCCGTTCGGATATCAAGACCCATGTGAAAATGATTGGGGCGTAAATCTCCAAATCCTGCACTCAACTCGACCGGAGCAGCCATTGGAAGCGCCCAATTTTCTTGCGTAGTCAGGAATTGTCCAATACATTGAAATACCGAAAAACAAAGCAAAAACAAGAGCAGGTAGCGCATACACAAAACTAATCAAGAAAAAATACAAATTCCTTGACTGATTTTGTAGGATGTAAACGAATGCTTGTTAACTTTGTGAAAAGTCACCGCTTAACATGACTGAAAATCTAAATAACCTCATTTCCGATATCCGTAGTCGTAGCTTGCATTTAGCTGGGCTCTTGCATACTGAACGTGCACAGCACGAAGTTTTGCAAGGTGAAATCAATCGCGTCAATGAACTACTCAAGGCAGAGCAAGCATTGGTTGCACAACTTCAACAAGAGGTTACCCAGTTATCAGATGCATTGGCGGAGGCTCAAAACAAAGTTGTGGAAATTCCGGTTGCGCCAAAAGGCCGCAATGCCGAGGAAATTAACGCACTCGTGAAAGAAATTGAATTCTGCATAGAAAAGCTTAAACAAGCCTAATGAGTAAAGTTGCCCTTAAAATCAATATCGCCGGCCGGACCTACCCTTTAAATGTTCTGGAATCCGAAGCTCCTGCCGTATCAAAGGCAGCAGCCGATATCAATAAAGCGATTGAATTACTCAGAAAAAACTATGCTGTCAACGATAACCAAGACTTGCTAGCTATGTCCGCACTGCAATTGCT
>JBILTD010000097.1:0-7104 GCA_044371695.1 Crocinitomicaceae bacterium
AATGTAACCACGGCACCGATAGGCAAGCGCTCTCCTTCCTTGATGCGACGACCTTTGTATCGTTGGTCTAAAACCGAGCCATTGGCTTCTGTGGTAGCTTGATACTGAATAATAAAACGCAAACCACGCTGCTCAAGAATACTTTGTGCGAATTGTACCTGTTTATGTACTAAACTAGGCATCTCGACGAGTTGTGTTCTTTTGGAAAGGCGCAATCCTATAATGCGGCCCGACTTGACATAAACCCAAGAAAGTGAAGTGGGCTCAACAAGCTGCTCGATAACGGTGCCTTCCGGAAGTGTTGGGTCATAGATACTATCTAAAATTTGATAGGTTAAATCGAGTTCTTCAATTTTATTTTTCGCAGCTTCCCCTGACATGCCAACAAAATTTGGAACACGTATTTTTTGACCATGATTTGTCGCAAAATCAAGGTAAAGAATCGTGCCAAACACCACAATTAGATAGAAGAGAATGACTAATCCAAAGTGCTTCCAAAACAATTTGGTGCGCAGAAATGGAAGAGCTAATCTGAGGATGTTTTTAATCTTGTCTAACATAGTTTGAAAAGAATGAATGTACAAAGATGCTTAGAAATTCGGAGAAAGTGCATGAGAACTAAAGAAGTCATCTATGAATTGCACTGCTTCATCGATGTCATCGGTTAATTTAAATAATTCAAGGTCGGTGGGCGAAATATATTGTTGGGTTAGCATGGTTTGCTGCACCCATTCGAAAAGACCCTTCCAGTAATCGACTCCGAATAAGACAATCGGGCGACGCGCTATCTTTTTGGTTTGGATGAGCGTAAGTGCTTCAAAAAATTCGTCAAGGGTACCAAAACCGCCAGGCATAATGACAAAGGCCTGAGAATATTTAACAAAAATGACCTTGCGAACAAAAAAGTAATCAAACTCTAAAAAGTGATCGCGGTCAATATATTGATTGTGAAATTGTTCAAAAGGTAAATCGATGTTGAGCCCAACAGAAACACCTCCGCCCTGTTTAGCACCTTTATTACCTGCCTCCATAATACCTGGGCCACCACCGGTGATTACACCATAGCCAGTTGATGCCAATCTTTCAGCTAGCTGAACAGCCTGAATATAATGCGGATGATTTGACTTTGTCCGAGCAGAACCAAATATGGCTACACAAGGGCCTGCCTTGGCCATCTTGTCATAGGCCTCAACGAATTCAGCCATGATTTTAAAAATCGACCAACTATCGTTGCTTTTGATTTCCGACCAGTCCTTTCTGTGTGTATCCATTGTGCTTATTTTTGAATAGTGACTTCAAATAATTTTGGCCAATATTTTCCCGTAACGTAAAGTTTTTTAGACTTAGCTTCCCAAGCAATTCCGTTTAACACCTCGCCATTACCACGGCCCTCATTCACAATTGTTGTGGCGTCAATCAATGCAATCACTCGACCCAAAACTGGTTCAATAACCGCGATATAATTAGTAGTGTAAACATTGGCATAAATATATCCATCTATGAACTCTAATTCATTGAGTTGGGGTACTGGGCCCTCATTGGTGTATACCTCAACAGTGCGGATGGTCTCAAATGTTTTTGGATCCCTGAAAGTTATCCTTTCGGTACCGTCAGACATGATCAACTGTTTGCCGTCTGTACAGATACCCCAGCCTTCGCCAACATAACTGTGTTCTCTTTTGAGTTGCATTGAAGTTGCATCGTAAACAAAACACTGTTGGTTTTTCCAGGTGAGCTGAAACACTTCATTATTTAGAATGGTGATTCCTTCACCAAACTTGCTGGCATCCAAATTGATTTTTTTGGTTTTACCCGCAGCCGAAATTGGTTCTCCTGTGGCCAAATTCATTTGAGCCACCATGGAACTTCCGTCCTGATTGGGGTCGCCTGTGCTTTCGAAGAGTTGCCCGTTTAAAAACGTAAGCCCTTGGGTATATGAGCTGGTATTGTGTGGGTAAGTCTTTACAGATTTTAAAGACCAGCGTTCTGGCTTGAGATCGGATAAAATGCGCAAGTTGCGTTGCTCTGAGTAGGTTGCTCCGCTCTTTTCTTTGGTGTCAAGATTCAGGATGTAAGCTCCTGGCTTCCATTTTTTAGTATCTAGAAAATAGAGCTCTTTGGCCTTTGGCTGCTTGACTTCAAAAACTATTGAATCAGCAATACTAAGCGTAATTGCTGCAACCTCATTGCTACAGGTAATAGGGAGCGCAATAGTTTGGCCATAAGAGGTGGCCAAATTTTCTTTGAAGCCAAAGGTAGCAGCTGCTGTTTGATCCTGAGCGTCATCTTTTGTAAAGAGCGGTGCCAAAAAACCAACCAGTAAACCAATGACCAATAACCAAATGATAATTTTCTTCATGGAAAGCACTTAAATTTTTTCAAGAATAGCTGAGGCATCAATGAGGCCATGACTAGCCGTATAAATGACCTCACCGTTTTGGATAACGATACATTGAGGAGATTCGTGTTGGACTTTTGTGTCCGAAGCAATTTGATCTGACAAAGAACGAAAGCTAATCAGATCGAGATGCCAACAAGGTAAAACCTGTTTTTTAAAAAGTTCACTTTGTTCAAAGCGGCGCTCGGCCATGGCTGAAATCGAACAACGCGTACTATGTTTAAACACCACTTGAGCTTGCTCAAAAGAAGCTTTTTGAACAGCTTGCCATTGTGTCAAATCAGATAAAGGCAGCCAACTCATGATACACCTGGGGTAAACTGTTTGAGAAAACGGATGTCGTTTTCAGAATAGAGTCTGAGGTCCGTAACCCGATATTTGAGCTGTGCAATACGCTCAACGCCCATGCCGAAGGCAAAGCCGCTGTAAGTTTTAGAGTCAATGCCGCAAGCATCGAGTACATTTGGATCAACCATGCCGCAACCCATGATTTCAAGCCAGCCTGTATATTTACAAACATTACAACCCTTACCCGCGCACAATGAGCAAGAGACGTCTACCTCTGCGCTCGGCTCAGTAAAAGGGAAATAGGATGGTCTGAGGCGAATTTTTGTTTGTTCACCGAAAAGTTCTTGGGCAAAAAACAAAAGCGTTTGTTTTAAGTCAGCGAAAGAGACATTTTGATCGATGTATAAGCCTTCAACCTGATGAAAGAAGCAATGTGCACGTGCAGAAATGGCTTCATTGCGGTAAACTCGCCCCGGTGAAATGGTTCTGATAGGTGGTTTTTCTTGTTCCATAACGCGTACCTGAACACTGCTCGTATGGGTACGCAGCGCCCATTCTTGTTCGCCTTTTTCAATGAAAAAAGTATCTTGCATATCGCGGGCAGGGTGCTCAGGCGGAAAATTTAGCGCGCTAAAGTTATGCCAATCATCTTCAATTTCCGGGCCTTCAGAGACTACAAAACCAATGCGATTAAAAATTTCAACAATCTCACGTCGGATTAAAGACAAAGGGTGATGCGAGCCCACACCTGGGTCTGTTGCTGGCTTGCTCAAGTCTTCCTTTTGAGACTGATTTTGAGCTTGTGTAAAAGCTGCTTTAGCCGAAGCATAAATTTCTTCAGCTTTTAGCTTAAGCTCATTTACTTGTTGACCATATGCACGCTTTTGATCGTTGGGGATATCTTTAAGCGCAGCATATAGGTCTTTAAGTATATTCTTTGAACCCAAAAAGCGGATCCTAAATTGTTCGAGTTCGGTTTCGTTTTGGATGCCAACCGATGAAAGCTCTTTTGATAAATCTTCGATGTTCATTTTTCTGCAGCAAAATTGTAACCTTTTTGGGCCACAACTTGTTTAAGTTGTTGGTCATGGGTTATATGCAAATGTACGAGAAAAAAAAGCTGCTGCGTTCTACACTTACAGGTTTTGTAGGATTTATCGTGCTGCTCTGCACTTTGAGTAGCTGCAAAGAGGCGGCACCCACCACACTAGAGGTCAGTGTTATTACCGACGCTGGTGTCATTTTACCTAACGCTAAAGTCTGGCTCAAAGCAGAGCCCACAGATACTGCGCACAACGCCATTTCCATTGATGATAGCACCTCAACAGATGCCTCTGGAAAAGCTTATTTTGACCTCAGTTCTTACTATAAACCCGGGCAAATTGGTGTCATGATTATCAAAGTAAATGGCTTTTATTTTGGCCTCACTGGTTCAGTTATAGCTGAAATAAAAGAAGAACAACGCAACCAAGTGCTACTGACCTTACAATAAAGTCAAACAGCTGATGTTTTAAAATTTGAAAAATAACTGTAAATTTGGGACATTCGAAACCTATGAAAACATTACTAACTAGCTTATTCGCCGTCACATTGCTCTTTATCTTAGGCAGCTGTGAACCAAAAGATCCTGCGGTCATTAAAGTATTTGTCCGCTCATCTTCTAATCAACTCATTGATGGTGCTAAAGTCATTATCATTGGAGATATGCAGTCTGAGCCAGCCACTCTGGAATGGGTAGATACCACATACACCAATTCTTCTGGCTTCACAACCTTTGATATGGATCCTTATTTTGCGACTTCAGGAGAAAACGGAAAAACGGGTTATTTTGATATCATTGTCAAGTACAATAACAAAACAGCATATGGCTACACCCGTGCCAAAGTGCATACTACAGCTGTTGAAACCATCTACTTACCCAACTAAGAAGCACACATGAAAAAGTTCATCCTATTATCTTTCGCCGCCATCACTTTAGTTTCTTTGACTTCATGTCGTAAAAAACTAGATACCATTGCACACATTTATGTCAAGGACGAGACAAATGCTAGTGTTTCTAATGCAATGGTTGTACTTTATGGAACCAACACTCAAAGCACGCCACAACAAGTAGCTGTTTACGATACCGCCTATACAAACGCAAATGGTTTAGCTAGCTTCAATTACAACGAGCTTTATCAACTCGGACAAGCTGGTGTGGCTGTACTTGATATCAAGGCACAAAAAGGCAACAAAGTAGGTCAAGGCATTATCAAAATTGAGCCTGAAACGATCAACGAAGAAACCGTTTATATTCAGCCTTAATTAAGCTACAATCTTCTTGAACAATCCATCTTGATCCCCTAGAAGTTCTTCTAGGTCTAATGACTGCTGTACTTCTTCCGGGAAACTAATTTGGTATTCCGTAATGAAGCCAAATTCATAACGGCACATAAACTCACTGACCTCCAGGCCTGTTGATTTTTGCAACCTATTGATTACGCCATTCAAACTTGACATCTTCATGACAAGCTTTGTTTCATAAAATAAAACGTCATCTTGCATGAGTCCTGAAATAGTTACATCGGAATCTTGGTTGTTGAACCAAATGTGCTGAATTTTAAAAGTCTTGTTCATTGTGCTTCGTTTTGATGATACAAAGTTCATATACTACATCGTAAACGTTTTACGTTCATCTTTAAATAACTGCTATTGCTGAATAATTCACTAATTTTGTGCCATGTCTGAAGACCAACCTATGTCTTTTTTAGATCACCTCGAAGAACTTCGGTGGCGCTTACTGCGTGCAGCAATAGCGGTCATCGTCTTCGCAAGTGTAATTTGGGTTTATCAGCGAGAAATCATGGAAGGCATCTTCCTGAATATGGTCGATCCAAACTTCGTTAGTTTCCGACTCCTCTGCGAATACTTAGGTGTTTGTGTAGAACAGATACATGTCGATTTTCAAAGTACAACACTCTCTGGGCAGTTTTCTTATGCACTTATGATGAGTATCATGGGAGGCGTTGTGCTGGCCTTTCCTTATATTTTTTATCAACTTTGGGCTTTTGTCAAGCCCGGACTTAAATTAAATGAAAGGAAAATGGCAAGAGGCATTGTCTTTTACGTCAGTATCCTTTTCTTTTCAGGTATCTTATTCGGCTATTATGTTGTTGCGCCACTCAGCGTTCAGTTTTTTGGTGCATTTCAAATCACTCCTGAAATTAAAACAGATGTCACCATCGCTTCATACATGAGCACGGTGCTGTCTACTGTATTTTATACAGGCTTGTTTTTTCTCTTTCCAATTGTCACTTTTCTGCTCGTTAAGATTGGCTTGTTTACGCCCGATTTCCTCATTAAGTACCGCAAGCATGCGATTGTGGTCATTTTGATTTTAGCGGCCGTCATTACTCCTCCAGATGTAATTTCTCAGGTAATCGTTACCATTCCTATTTACTTGCTTTTCGAAATCAGCATTTTAGTTGCCAAGCGTGTGAGCAAAGCAGAGGAACAATAATTTCATGATTTGAATTTTTAGTACTTTCGCTACAGTGAAGCTTTCAACAGAAAATATCAGCAAAGCCTACCGCGGTCGTCAGGTAGTTGATGGCGTCAGTATTGAAGTCAATCAAGGTGAAATTGTTGGCCTCCTTGGGCCAAATGGCGCTGGTAAAACCACGTCGTTTTACATGATGGTAGGGCTTGTTAGACCTGATTCTGGAACCGTTTTTTTGGATCAGACGGACATCACGAAATACCCGATGTATAAACGTGCACAGCTAGGACTTGGCTACTTACCACAGGAAGTATCTGTTTTTAGGAAACTAAGTGTTGAAGACAACATCATGGCCATTCTTGAAATGGGGCCACTCAAACCCAAAGAAAGAATTGAAAAACTCGAGCAGCTCCTAGAAGAATTCAGCCTTACGCACGTTCGTAAAAATTTAGGCAACCGACTCTCGGGTGGTGAAAAACGACGTACCGAAATAGCCAGAGCATTGGCTACAGACCCAAAGTTTGTGTTACTCGATGAACCCTTTGCTGGCGTTGACCCTATTGCCGTTGAAGATATCCAAAGCATTGTTTCAGATTTGCGTAAAAAAAATATCGGAATCTTAATTACTGACCACAACGTTCAAGAAACGCTTTCAATTACGGACCGCGCTTACCTGCTTTTCGAGGGTAAAATCTTGAAGTCTGGTACGGCTGAAGAATTAGCCGCCGATGAACAAGTTAGAAAAGTTTACTTAGGACAGAATTTTGTATTGCGCAATTCGTCAGCGCAATAAATTAACTAGGCCTTCGTATTGACGCATGATTTGTGGTTCATGACACGGTTTGAATTTTAACACATAGTTGTATTGCCCATCTTGACATGCTAACCCTTTAAAAGTACCGTCCCAACCCGTGTTTAAATTATCCGTTTCAAAAACACA
>JBILTD010000008.1:0-20861 GCA_044371695.1 Crocinitomicaceae bacterium
TACTTTTCATACCGTCCGGGTTTTTGCAGACTATTTAGAAAAGGCCAGGTGGGAAAAAGCTGAAACGCTCGAACAAGAAAAAATCAAATTGATCAAACGGAATATTCCGATTGGGCCTGTTCTTGTTCTTGGATCATCGAATTTTCCGTTGGCTTATTCCACACTCGGTGGAGATACCGTGGCCGCTTTTGCCGCAGGCTGTTGTGTCGTGCTCAAGGCCCACCCGATGCATGTCGGAACCAGCAGTTTGGTAGCTACGTGTATTTCCAAGGCGCTCGACAAGCGGCAACTTTCTCCTTATATTTTTTGTCATGTCCTTGACGATTCTTATTATTGGGCCAGCACTTTTGCTAAAGACCCAGCTATTAAAGCCATCGGTTTCACAGGTAGCATCAAAGGAGGACGCGCACTGATGGATATCGCAGCTCAGCGCCCCGATCCTATTCCAGTTTTTGCCGAAATGGGCAGCTTGAATCCGGTTATTATTAGTGAAAATCTGAATGCGGCAGCGCTAACGCAAGCGGCAGAAAAATTAGCCCTTTCAATTTACACCGATGCAGGGCAATTTTGCACCAAACCGGGTCTCATTCTGGTTCACGAACAACAGCTCGCTTCATTTTTAGATCAGCTTCGAACCGCACTCGAACTTCAACGACCTGTTCCGATGCTGCACCCCGATATTTTCGCCAAATACGAAGCCAGAAAAAGACAGGTTTTTCAAGTCAAGAGTATGAAGCGTCATGAATCTTTGGCTCCTATTCAAGGGATTGAAGCCCGCTGGGCACTTGCCGAAACTACGCTTCAGAACCTCAGCGCTGCTGAAGCAGCACATGAGGAGGTTTTTGGACCATTTGCCGTGATTTGTAGTTATCAAGAACTTTCAGCCTGCACCGCATTGCTCCAAAAATTAGGCGGGCAACTCACTGCTACAGTCTTTGCTGCTGACCCAACAGCAATTGACCCCGCTTTACTTTTCCAACTACAAACGCAAGTTGGCAGACTTATTTTTAATGGGGTCCCTACAGGCGTTCGGGTGTTAGAAACCATGCACCACGGTGGGCCCTACCCCGCAAGTAGCGATGCGCGCTTTAGTGCAGTCGGGCCAGATAGCATCAAGCGTTTTACAAAAGAAGTTTGCTTTCAACAACACTTTTAAGCAGGGTGTTTTCAACACTTACCAAGATACTTGCAATCATTACAGGATGCAGCAATGTCAACATAAATCTTTGTATTTTTGACTATCAAAACTCTCACAAATGGAAAATCAAGCAACACCGACAAAATCAAATAGCTTTTATTTTGTTTTCATATTTATATTGCTTGCAGGTTTAGCAGGGCTTACCTTGGCTTGGTCTAGACAGCGTGCAGCATTAAATACCTGTAAAAACAGCAATGCTGAGTTACTGGCTGACATGGCTGACATGGAAAGCGCACTTTCAGGTTACACAGGCACCATGAAGCAAGATCTGAAGTCAGACTTACAGCAAATGTTGCGCAACTATAACAAGCTCATTGAAAAAGATGCCACCAAGGCCGATAGCCTCAATGCACAAAAGGCACAAATTACTGACCTCCTTAGAAAATTAGACCGTTCCAAACTGACGGCTCGTGACCTCGTTAAAGCCAGAAAAGAAAATGAAACACTGCGTTCTATCATGCGCAGTTACGCACGCACCATAGACTCTTTAAATACGCTTAACATCGACCTTGGCAGTCGCCTAGAAGAAACAAATGTTAAACTCTCTACCACTTCGACTGAAAGAGACACTTATAAAAAACAAGCTGAAGAATCTCAGCAACAGATCAAAAAAGGAAGCAAGCTTCAGGCCTACAATTTTAAATCTGAAGCCCTCAAACAACGTGTAAACAATACCATGGAAGTGACTGATCGTGCAAAAAACGCCGTCCAATTCAGAAGTAGCTTTACCTTATCTGAAAATGTTTTAACCAATGCCGGAAAGAAATATGTTTACATGCAAATTACCGGGCCTAACGGAGAAACGCTACAAGGAAGTAGCAGCTTTGTCACCGAAACAGAAAGCGGCAGTGTAGCTTACTCACAACGCAAGGAAATCGATTATCAAAACCAAGCAATAGATCTTACCATTTATTATGAATTGAAAGGTGAAACAGCTGCCAAAGGACTTTACCGCGTGCGCATTTATTGCGACGGGCAACTCATTGGCTCCGATAGCTTCTCTTTAAAATAGCTATCCGAATCAGCAAAACCAATTGCACCATTAACTTACAAATACTTTAATCTAATATTTTACAATGAGTACCGCCATAGAACAAGGTCACGTCCATTACAGCATTCATGAAAATGGAATTGCAACCATTACTTTTGGTCATCCATTAAGCAATTCTCTTCCCGGAAAAATTCTTCAGAAACTTGCCGACACCGTAACGGAGGTGAGCAATAACCCAGCAGCCAAAATAATTATTTTGCAATCCGAAGGGGAAAAAGCTTTTTGCGCTGGCGCGAGCTTTGACGAACTCGTTTCCATCAACGACCTCCAGACTGGTCTTCAGTTTTTTTCAGGATTTGCCAAGGTCATTAATGCTTGTAGAAAATCAAAAAAACTCATCATTGGACGCGTTCAAGGGCGCGCAGTAGGTGGCGGCGTTGGCTTGGCCTCTGCTACTGATTATTGTTTTGCAACGGCAAGGGCTGAAGTCAAATTATCAGAATTAGCCGTAGGTATAGGGCCTTTTGTGGTTGGGCCCGCTGTCGAAAGAAAAATTGGCTTGTCAGCCATGAGCGAATTGGCGATTAATGCCACAGAATGGCGCTCTGCAAAATGGGCGCAAGAAAAAGGTTTATTTACAGAGGTTTATGACACAATTGAAGAAATGGATGCTGCCATTTCCACACTGAGTTCAAGACTCGCACTTTCCAATCCAGAAGCGATGTCTGAACTAAAAGAAATTTTTTGGCAAGGCACTGAACACTGGGATGAATTACTCATTTCTAGAGCTGCAATTAGCGGACGTTTGGTGTTAAGTGATTTCACGAGATCTGCCATTTCTGCCTTCAAAGCAAAATAAAAGTGGATTTTTTCTGCTTTTGATTTGTAAATAAACACAATAGTTGTATCTTTGCACCCCTAATTTTAGGGAATTTAAGTTTTTTATTTAACAGAAAGAACCGTGAACACATTAAGTTACAGAACGTTATCTGGTAATACCGAGACTGCCGACAAAAAGTGGTATGTTGTGGATGCTGAAGGTCAAACCGTAGGACGCTTGGCGAGTAAAGTTGCCAAAATTATCCGTGGAAAATATAAAACCTGTTACACTCCGCATGCGGACTGTGGCGACAATGTCATCGTGATTAACGCTGAAAAAATTGCTTTCTCTGGAACAAAACTCCAAGATAAAGAATACGTGCGTTTCTCTGGTTACCCAGGTGGTCAGCGTTTCACATCTGCTGAAAACATGCTCAAAAACCATCCTGAGCGCTTAATTGAAAAAGCGGTTAAAGGTATGCTTCCTAAAAATGCTTTAGGTCGTCAGCTTTACACCAACTTAAAAGTATACAAAGGTACTGCGCACAAACACGAAGCACAGCAACCTGAATTATTGAATCTTGATACCCTCAAATAAATCGTATGGAAGTCATTAATGCATTAGGAAGAAGAAAAACTGCGGTAGCCCGCGTTTATTTAACTAAAGGAAAAGGAAACATCTCTATCAACAAACGTGAGATGACTGAATTTTTCCCAATTGACTTTCTTCAAGCTAAAGTTCACCAACCATTCTCTCTTACAGGAACTGAAGGTCAATATGACGTGAAAGTAAATGTTGTAGGTGGTGGTATCAACGGACAAGCTGAAGCGATTCGTCTTGGTATTTCAAGAGCGCTTGTAGAAGTTTCTGCTGACTACAAACCTATGTTGAAAGTTGAAGGTCTCATGACCCGTGACCCACGTATGGTTGAGCGTAAGAAACCAGGACAACCAAAAGCAAGAAAGAAATTCCAGTTCTCGAAACGTTAATCCGTTACAGAACTCGTTTAGCATCCAAGCACTGCAGTACCTGCTTTATTGCCCCTACAGTGTTGCTTTTAATTTTTAGGAACGTAAACAAAAACACAATATGTCTAAATTAACTTTTGAAAATCTCCTTGACGCAGGTGTACATTTTGGTCACTTAAAGCGTAAATGGAATCCAGCTATGGCTCCTTACATCTTCGAAGAGAAGAAAGGAATCCATATCATCGACTTAAATAAAACACTAGTTCACCTTGATCACGCATGCGCTGCTATGAAGCAAATTGCTAAATCAGGTAAAAAAGTTCTTTTTGTTGCTACAAAAAAACAAGCGAAAGATATCGTTGCTGAGCGCGTAGCTGCAGTTAACATGCCTTTCGTTACTGAGCGTTGGTCTGGCGGTATGCTTACCAACTTCCAAACAACACGCAAGTCTATCCGTAAAATGACCCTCATCGACAAAATGAAGTCTGATGGTACTTGGGATACACTTAACAAGCGTGAAAAACTTTTCAAAAGCCGTCAACGCGAGAAACTCGAAAAAACTTTCGGTTCTATCGCAGACATGACGCGTCAGCCTGCTGCTATCTTCATCATTGATATCTTGAAAGAGCACATCGCATTAGCTGAAGCACGTCGTTTGAATGTCCCTACTTTTGCAATGGTTGACACCAATTCAAATCCAAAATTAGTTGACTTCCCTATTCCTGCTAACGACGACGCAACAAAATCTATCACCTTGATCATCGACGCAATTTGTGGCGCTATCAAAGAAGGTCTAGAAGAGCGTAAGAACTTAAAAGCAACTGACAAAGACGAAGCTCCTGCAGAAGCAGCTACAGCCGAGACTACGACAGAAAGCGCAGAATAATTCACAATTTAAACTCTTATAAAATGGCTATTACAGCTGCAGATGTAAACAAATTGCGCCAACAAACTGGTGCAGGTATGATGGATTGTAAGAACGCATTGGTTGAAGCCAATGGCGATTTCGAAGCAGCTATCGATATTCTTCGTAAAAAAGGTCAAAAAATCGCTGCAAAACGCGGTGGTAACGACGCTAAAGAAGGTGTGATTCTTGCGCAAGCAACTGCTGATGGTACAGCTGGTGTGATCCTTACATTGAACTGTGAAACTGACTTCGTTGCTAAAAACGATGGTTATGTATCATTAGTTCAATCTTTGGTTGACATCGCCTTAACTAACTTACCAGAAAGCGTAGATGCACTTAAAGCACTTCCTTACGATAGCCGTTTGTCAGTTGACGAAAAAATCACTGAGCAAATTGGTGTAATCGGTGAAAAACTAGATTTATCAGGTTACGCTGTTGTTCGCGCTGCTAACGTTGTTGCTTATAACCACCCAGGTAACCAATTGGCTACACTCGTTGGTTTAACAATCGCAGGTGAAGAAGTTGCTGAAGCTGGTCGTCAGGTTGCAATGCAAGTTGCTGCTATGGCTCCTATCGCTATCAACAAAGACGGTGTAGATGAGCGCACAATCGAGCGTGAAATCGAAATCGGTAAAGAATTAGCTATCCAAGAAGGTAAACCAGCTGACATGGCTGAGAAAATTGCTTTGGGTCGTCTTAACAAATTCTTCCAAGAGAACACCTTATTAAGTCAAGCATTCGTTCGCGACAACAAAATGTCTGTAGAGCAATTCTTAAACAGCACAGCATCAGGCTTAACTGTTTCTGACTTCCAACGTTTCTCATTGAGCTAGTCTCAATATCGTATTCAAAAAAAGCTATCGAAATCGGTAGCTTTTTTTTTACCCCTGTTATTCTAAACTCGAATCATATTATATTTGTCAAGCATATGAAATACAAACGCATCCTTCTTAAACTCTCTGGTGAATCCTTAATGGGTAATAAACAATTTGGCATCGACAATCAGCGCCTTAGTGCTTACGCGAGTCAAATTAAAGAACTTCATCAAAAAGGAGTAGAAATTGCAATTGTAATCGGTGGCGGAAATATCTTCAGAGGTGTACAAGCCGAAGAAGGTGGCATGGATCGCACCCACGGCGACTACATGGGCATGCTTGCTACCATGATCAATTCAATGGCGCTTCAAGCTGCACTTGAAAGTGCTGGCATCAGTACGCGCTTGCAGTCTGCTATTGAAATGAAAGAAATTGCCGAGCCATTCGTACGCCGCAGAGCAGTGCGTCACCTTGAAAAAGGACGCGTAGTTATCTTTGGTGCCGGTACCGGAAATCCATTTTTCACCACAGACTCAGCTGCCTCACTCAGAGCCATTGAAATCAATGCCGATGTGATCTTAAAAGGAACACGCGTTGACGGTATCTATACAGCCGATCCATTTAAAGATCCGAGTGCCACTAAATTTGATCAAATCAGTTTTGACGAAGTCTATGCACGTGGCCTTAATGTGATGGACATGACAGCCTTCACACTTTGTAAAGAAAATAATTTACCAATCATTGTATTTGACATGGACACCCCTGGCAATTTATTGCAACTTATGGAGGGTAAAAATGTCGGAACCCTAGTTAGTGCCTCATGACAGAAGAACTATCCATGATTTATGACGAATTCAAGGAATCCAATCAAAAAACCTTGAATCACCTAGAAAATGAACTGACAAAAATCCGTGCAGGAAAGGCGAGCCCAGCTATGCTTGGCGGCGTTATGGTCGAGTACTACGGCTCCATGACACCTTTACAACAAGTTGCCAATGTCAATACCACAGATGCCCGTACCATCATTGTTCAACCTTGGGAAAAGCAAATGCTCAATGACATCGCTCGCGGTATCATCAACTCGAACCTAGGCCTGAATCCGCAAAACAACGGAGAGCAACTCATTATATCGGTCCCACCGCTTACTGAAGAACGTCGCCGTGACCTCGTGAAGAAAGCGAAAGCTGAAGCTGAACAAGCCAAAGTTGGTATCCGTAACAACCGCAAAGATGCACTTGACATGATCAAGGATCTCAAGAACGATGGGCTTTCTGAAGATGCCGTTAAGGTTGCTGAGGAAGAGGTTCAGAAAATCACCAATAGTTATATCAAAAAGGTAGATGACCTCATTGAGCTCAAGGAAAAAGATATCATGACCGTTTAAGTAGGACGGAAAGCACTTCTTTTTTCGGTAAATCAACTAACGGATGGATTTGACCACCGGCCAAAGCCAAGATAGGAAGTTGGTGTTCTAGGCATAAATCTATGTCGTGGCTTGAAAGTACCACACATTTATGAGACTGTTTCGCCCAAGAAATCAAAGACAGTAATAAGTTTTCTCTGTTTAAAAAATCAAGGTAACTCGCTGGCTCATCAAGGAGTAAAATAGGCGTATCCTGTACAAAAGCCCTGGCCAAACTCACCATTTGTCGCTCGCCATCGCTGAGTGCTCTTGTATCTTTTTGCGCCAAATGTTGAATATTCAGTAATTCCATGACCTGACTTACTTCTTGCTCATCCGAGCTATTTAACCGGCCAAAGCTATTTGCGTAAGGTAATCTACCCAAACCAATGTAATCTTGAACCAACAAATGCTCTACCCCATCAAAATGACTAGCAACAAACGAAATTTGACGCGCTCGTAACGAAGCATCTTTACGCAACTGAGCCACAGGATATCCATTGAGCAAAAGTTCACCACCCAATAAGGGTAGCTGTGCGGCCATGGACTTGAGCAATGTAGACTTTCCGGCGCCATTCAACCCTAAAAGTGCGTAAACCTTCCCTACTTCTAGTTTGAGCTCATCAATCTTACAAATTGATTGCAGATAACCTATTTGAGTTTGTTTAAAATGAATCATGAGCGCCGTAAAATGAGATAAGCAATATAGGGCGCCCCAATCAGTGAAGTCAGGACGTTGATGGGTAAACTAAAGTAAGGTTCACCAATTAAAAGCAGTACATCACAGGCTACCAAAAATAAAGCGCCAAAGAGCAAACAAAACAAAATGAGTAGCAGGTGATCTTGGGTGCGCAAAAGTTGCCTGCCTAAATTGGGTATGGCTAAACCAACAAAGGCAATTGGGCCACAAAATGCCGTAATGCCTCCTGCTAAAATTGCAGTGATGGCTAAAATAGCAAGACGAACTCGCTGTGTTCTGATACCGAGTTGAAAAGCTTGCTCTGAGCCCAGTACAAATGCGTTTAAAGACTTCACTAATAAAAAGCTCCAGATTACAGCGCCTATGAATAAACACAACAACCACGGGACTTGCGCAGCGCTCAATTGCTGCAATGAACCCATGTTCCATAAGAAAAATTGCTTGACTTGTTCTGGTGATGCCCAACTTTGTAATACGGATTCTATGGCGCCTGTGAAGCTCGCAAACATGAGCCCCACCAATAAGAGACCGGTTGTTTGCTGCACCCTCCAAGAAACAAAAAACATAAAACTTGCCGCTAAAAATGCACCAAGTAAGGCGCTGCCAACTAAACCAAAATTATGCGCCATCAGTGGAATGCCACCCAACATGAGCAGCGCTGTGGTCAAACTCGCACCTGAATTGATGCCTAATACATAAGGCCCCGCCATCGGATTCCTAAATAAATTCTGCATCAATAAGCCACTCAAAGACAAGCCTGCGCCAGCCACCAGCGCACTCAACAAACGCGGTAAACGAAACTCTTTGAAAAGAATGGCTGCCTGTGAGTTTGCCGCCTGCACATTTGTGAGGCCAAGATGCAACACACTGCAGCCTAACAAGACAAATGCGATGATGACTAAGAAAAGTGCGTTCCGTTTCATGGCGTCAATTCTTTGTAAAAATGCAGCTTTTTTGGCTTTGTCGTTAAAATCTGTCTAAGATCGGATAAAATCCAATCGGGATGGGCTGCCGCTTGCTCCCAATATTTGTTGGTCTTGTGGGTATAACAGAAAATCCGTTTATTAAAAAATGGAAAATGGCTATACTTTGGAAATTCTTGCAATAAAGCCGCTCGAGAAGGTTTTGCCGGATTGAGCCAATAAACTACCTCTGTACTTTTGGTCAGGACCCTCGAAATGCTACTGAAACAACTTCCTGTGCCTGGTTCCCGATCAAAATAATAACGGAAACCTGCATCTTTATAGAAGGTTGCTTCAAAACTTTGACCTGCAGGCGCTACCCACTGATCACCATAAATATAACCGCTGATCAATAATGGGTTTTGATTGTCTAATTTTTCTTGCTCCTTGATGCGCTCATAATTGGCTGCTACGCGCTTAAAATATTGTTGCGCCTCCTCAACCTGACCAGTCAAGACACCAAACAACAGCACCCATTCAGCACGTGCTAAAGGATTCGTTTCTCGCCATTCGAAATTTGGAATGCACTGCATACCAATTCGATTGAGGCGTTCAATTTGAGTTTGCTCATTGCCAAAACCACTATACACCAAAACTTGCGTTTTTTTCGCCAATAGCTGCTCAACTGAAATAGATGCTTCACTTTTGAGATCTGCGACTTTGCCTTTGCGAACGGCCCTGCGCAAGTTTGCATCATACAAAAACTGCGCATCTGGAATTGCACAGATAGCAGCTTGTTGATCAATTGCAGCCATCATACCCACATGAGTAGCGCTTAATAATGCGATGCGCTCATAGGCTTTGTTTATACTCAGGTTGAAAGGCTGTTTTGGTTGCTCTGGGTTATGAATGCGAATAACATAACCCTTAGCATTCGGATAAATTTCTAGTAATTGACTATGCTTACATAGGTTTTCTCCTGCTGAAGTCTGTTCTTTTTGTGCAGTTCCACAGGAAAAAAGGATGAAAACGCATCCAAGGAAAGAAAACTTAATAAGATTCAGACGCATTCGGGAAGTCTCCGGATTGCACATCTTTTTTGTAGGCTTCAAATGCCTGAAGCATGTGGTCGTGCAAATTGTTGTATTTGCGCAAAAAACGTGGATTGAACTCGTTATTGATACCCAACATGTCGTGAATGACTAGCACTTGGCCGTCTACACCATTACCAGCTCCAATTCCGATAACCGGAATAGTGACCATCTGGGCCACCTTTGCGGCAAGGGCTGCAGGTATTTTTTCTAATACAATAGCAAAACACCCGACTTCTTCAAGTGCTTTGGCATCTTCAATGAGTCTTTGCGCTTCTTCGTCTTCTTTGGCACGAACTACGTAGGTTCCAAATTTATAGATCGACTGCGGTGTAAGGCCGAGATGCCCCATAACAGGAATTCCGGCGGTTAAAATTCTCTTGATTGAATCTAGAATTTCTTGACCACCTTCCATTTTCACGGCGTGCCCACCCGATTCTTTCATGATTTTAATGGCACTCGATAAGGCTTCTTTGGAGTTTCCTTGATAAGAACCAAAAGGCATATCGACAACCACCAATGATCTTTTGACCGCTCTGACTACGCTTGAAGCATGGTAAATCATTTGGTCAAGCGTAATAGGTAAAGTGGTTTCATGACCAGCCATGACATTTGAGGCGGAATCACCGACTAATATAACATCAATATTGGCCTCATCTACAATGCGCGCCATGGAGTAGTCATAGGCTGTGAGCATCGAGATTTTGTGACCACTCTGCTTCATTTCAAGCAAAGTATGCGTGGTGATTTTTTTGGGGTTGCTGGCGTGTACAGACATGATTTATAGTTTTTCTAGGTAAGCATTGACATTTTGCTCGATGCGAGAAACGATGTCTGAGGTAGCTGCTTTTTGGAAATCTTGACCAGTAATTCGTTCAAATAACTCGATGTATCTTTCTGAAATAGTCTGAACAAATTCGTCGGGCATATTGGGCATTTGTTGACCTTCAAGACCTTGAAAACCATTTTCAATGAGCCATTGTCTGACAAATTCTTTAGATAACTGTTTTTGAGGTTCAGCTTTAGCTTGGCGTTCTTCATAACCATCGGCATAAAAATAACGCGAAGAATCTGGCGTATGGATCTCATCAATTAAAACCACCTCGCCATTTCTAAGACCAAACTCGTATTTGGTATCTACTAAAATAAGACCCCTTGCCGCTGCCATTTGTGTTCCGCGTTCAAACAAGGCACGTGTGTATGCTTCCATTTGGGCATAAATTTCAGGCGCTACTAAGCCACGGGCTAAAATATCTTCTCTTGAAATATCTTCGTCGTGTCCTTCTTCGGCTTTGGTAGCTGGGGTAATGATTGGCGCAGGTAAGCGGTCGTTTTCTTTGAGCCCTTCAGGTAAAGCAACTCCACAGAGGACGCGTTTTCCGGCTTTGTATTCTCGGGCAGAATGGCCCGCCAAATAACCACGGATCACCATTTCAATGCGGATCGGCTCACATGCATGACCAATAGCAACAGACGGATCTGGTGTGGCAATCAGCCAATTTGGGACGATATCTTTGGTAGCATCTAAGAAAAGTGTAGCTACCTGATTAAGCACCTGGCCTTTAAAAGGAATGCCTTTTGGCAAAATGTGGTCAAATGCCGAAATGCGATCAGAAGCCACCATCACGAGAAGACCATTCTCGAGGGTGTAGACATCGCGCACTTTGCCGTTGTATACTTTGGTTTGTCCTTTAAAGTGAAATGAATTACTGGTGAGGGCTTGCATATTTTTCTTTGATAATTATTGTTGAGTTTCTTTTTGAGCGCGCTTTTCTTCTTTTTCTTGTTTGGCTTGTTGTTCAGCAACATCGAAAGCCTCAATGATTTGCTTCACTAAGCGGTGACGAATGACATCGGATTGGCCAAGGCGTACAATTTGAATGTCGTCAATGTCTTTGAGGACATCGAGTGCATAAGCCAAACCAGAGCGTTGCTTAGCTGGTAAATCTACTTGAGACATATCACCGGTAATGACAAATTTGGCGGTCATGCCCATGCGGGTCAGGAACATCTTCATTTGCATTTGGGTGGTATTTTGCGCTTCATCCAAAATGACAAACGCTTTGTCAAGGGTACGGCCACGCATGAAAGCCAGCGGTGCGATTTCAATGACACCAAATTCGATCATGTCGGCTAGCTTTTCAGCCGGAATCATGTCTCGGAGCGCATCGTAGAGCGGCATGAGGTAAGGGTCGAGCTTTTCTTTGAGGTCGCCGGGTAGAAAGCCAAGGTTTTCACCAGCTTCTACAGCGGGGCGTGTTAAAATAATGCGCTTGACTTCTTTGGCCTTGAGTGCTTTGACAGCCATAGCAACAGCTGTATAGGTTTTGCCGGTTCCAGCAGGGCCAACAGCAAAGACCATATCGGACTGCAGAACAGCCTGTACTAATTTTTTTTGATTGACCGTGCGGGCCTTTATTTTAACGCCGCCATTGCCGTGGACCAAAGTTTCAGAGCCGTCGTCATGGGAAAGCATTTTGGCACCATCTTGCAACATCAGGTTGTCAATGTTGTTTTCGGTGAGCGTATTATAGCTGTGATAGTGCTGCACAAACAACGCAAATTTGCGTTCAAATTCGTCCATTACTTCGTCATCACCTGCAATATTTAACTCGTTTCCGCGTGCAATTACCTTTAGCTTGGGGAAATAGCTTTTGATGTGCTTCAGATTGGTATTGTTGATGCCATAGATTTCGGCCGGATTCAGACCCTCTATGCTGATATGACGTTGTCCTGAACTCAATTTATTTCTGTTATTTGTGAAGCGTTTTTAGTGATTTCAATTACTTTTGGTAAAATTATAAATTTCTGAGCACAAAGTGCCTCTGAAGCTATGCAAATCATAACGCTCACCACAGACAACGGCTACCAAGATTACTATGTTGCAGCCATCAAAGGAGCTTTGCTTAAGGTACTCCCTCAAGCACACATGATTGATATTACCCATCAAATTACACCCTTTAATGTGAGCGAAGCAGCTTTTCAGTTACGCTGCTGTTTTCAAGACTTTCCGGAAGGCACCATCCATATCGTCGGAGTTGATGCCGAACCTAACTTTGAACAAGGTCGTGAATCTCTGCCTGCCATCATGAAATATAAAGGACAATATTTCATTTGTTCAGACAACGGCTTTTTTGGTAGTTTACTTGACGAAGAATTCCCTGATGAATTTTACACTTATACAGCCATTACCCAACAAAAAGAAGCTTGGCGCTTCACTGAAAAAAATTGTTTTGTCGAGTTAGCCGCTAAAATTGCAAATAACGAGGCTGTTTCCTCTTTTGCAGAACCTACGCGCGCTTACAAACGCGCCTTTGAACACAAACCGGCCATCGATCAACTTTTGATCCGCGGAGCAGTAGTCCACATCGACGCTTTTGGTAATCTCATTACCAACATTAGTAAAGCAGATTTTCTACGCTTTGGCACTGACATTCCTTTTACAATCAAATACATGAAAAAGGAATATTTCATAGATACAATTTCTGAAACTTATAACGCGGTTTCACAAGGAGAAAGAGTAGCCTTATTCAACAGCGCTGGCCTTCTTGAAATTGCCATCAATCGAGGGGCAAACCAAGGCTTTGGCGGAGCAAGCAAGCTTTTTGGCATGCGCATCGGCGATCCTGTTCATATTGAATTTACCCCACAAGGCTCTAAAGAAAATATCCAATCTTTATTCTGATGCTCACCAGAGTAGTTAAACTGACTTTTCAAGAGGCGCATTTAGCCGATTTTTACGCGCATTTTGAAACCGTCAAGCACGAAGTTTCGAATTTCCCCGGTTGTTATGGCATGAAATTACTCAGCGTCATTGATGCGCCAAATGTCATTTTTACCTATTCTCAATGGGAAAATGAGGCTGCTTTGAACAATTATAGAGACTCAGAATTATTTGCTGCAATATGGCCTGAAATCAAGCCCTGGTTTGCGCAGCGGGCCGAAGCCTGGAGTCTAAATGAAAATTTTAACGGATTTATTCTATAAAAAATAGTGCTTAAGTAAAATAGGTCCTTACCTTTACTGAAATTAATATTATCATAATGAGTAAAGGACATGTAAAATTTTTCAACGAAACTAAAGGTTTTGGTTTCATCGTTGAAGAAGACACGAACAAAGAATATTTTGTTCATGTTACCGGTTTGGTAGACAAAATCAAAGAAAATGACGAAGTTGAATTCGAATTGCAAGAAGGTCGTAAAGGCTTGAACGCTGTGAATGTGAAACAAGCATAATAAAAGATTGAGTGTATCTAAATTCCCGCCCCACAAGGCGGGAATTTTCGTTTATAGATATTTGTTAAATTTGACAACTCAAACAAAGCTATGCGCGCCTTATTCCTTAAAGAAATATCTAGTTTCCTTAGCTCGATCATCGGCTATGTGTTTATCCTGATTTACCTCATTGCCTCAGGACTCTTTCATTGGATTTTATCCTACAACACCAACCTACTCGAAGGTTCGACCGCTGACCTCATCCCTTTTTTCAATATGTCACCGGTCATTTTTCTAATCCTGATTCCGGCCATCACAATGCGCTCCATTGCTGAAGAACGCAGAACCGGCACCATAGAACTGCTGCTTACGCGTCCGATTTCAGATTTTCAGCTCATTTTTGCCAAATATTTGGCAGGGGTGGCTCTGGTCTTTGTAGCCATTTTGCCGACAATTATCTATTTAGTCAGCATGTATTTTTTGGGTTCACCGGTGGGTAACATCGACTTAGGTGCAACTTTTACTTCTTATGTAGGCTTGCTCTTATTGGGCGCAGCGTTTGTTTCTATCGGTATGTTTGCCTCTGCACTCACCCAAAGCCAAATTGTTGCGTTTATCATGGCAATGTTTATGTGCTGGGTTTTTTATGATGGTTTCGAACTGCTCGGAAATTTTAGCCAAATTGGCGGCCTTGACTACCTTATTAAATACATCGGCATCGCATTCCATTACGAAGCCATTAAAAAAGGTGTCATCGATAGCAGCGATATCATTTATTTTCTGAGCCTTAATGCGCTCTTTCTGATCGCCTCGCTCACCGTTTTGAAAACCCTCAAGAAATAGGCTATGAAATTGAATTGGAATAAAGGTCTTTACAACTGGACAGTTCTTGGGCTTTTGGCAGCCGCTCTCATTTTGATCAACCTCATTGGTTCTATGCTCTATTGGAAGCTTGACATGACCAAAGACCAACGCTATTCTTTGGCACCGAGCACCGTCAATTACCTTGCTGACAGCAAAAACTTTGAAAATCGCATCAGTATTCAAATATACCTAGATGGCAACATGCCTTCTGAATTGAAGTATTTTCAAAATGCACTCAAAGACAAACTCAAAGATTTCAAACGCATTGCCGGAAATCGCATTGAATTTCTTTTCACAGACCCCAATGTAGGCACAGAAGATGAAATCAATGCATTGCGCTCACAACTCTATGACCGCGGACAAGGAATCATGCCGCTCGAAATTTTATACATGAAGGACGGCACCCAAAGCCAAATGTTATTATTTCCGGGCGCTCTGCTATCTTACAGTGTCAATGGTATTACAAAAGAAGGAGTGGTGCAATTTTTACCGGGCACCCAACCAGGCAGGCCTTACAGCCTTGATCAGATGGGCGAAGTCATTGAAAATGCACTCAACAACCTTGAATACAACCTGCTTTCTGCTCTGCGTCGCCTGACACAACAAACTAAACCTACTATTGCCTTTCTTCAAGGTCATGGCGAATTGAGCTACCCAGAAACACTCAGAGCCCGCGCACTTATCTCACCCTACTACAACATCACAGATGTCACACTCAATGACAGTCTTGCTGCACTCAACGAGGTCGATGGCCTGATTATCGCAGATCCGCAGACTCCTTTTTCTCAAAAAGACCTCTACCTCATTGATCAGTTTGTGATGCGCGGCGGTAAATTAATGTGCTTTGCCAATACGCTTGCGCTCAACGAAGACACGCTCAATTCGAAAGGCATGACGCACACCACGCGTAAAAATCTTTTACTTGACAGATTACTTTTTGATTACGGCATCAAAATCAAAGAAAACTATGTGCTTGACGCCAATTGCGCACCGAAAATTGTACCCTTCGCGGAAACAACCTATTTACCATGGTTTTTTCACATGTTGGCCACACCAAGTCAACACCCCATCACGAGAAACGTAGATCCTATTTCTTTGAAATACGCCAATGAAATTGAATTTGTGCAGCTTCCTAAAGCACAACTCACCCCTATCCTCACCAGTTCTAGTAATTCTATTCCTAGCGGTTTGCAGCCACTAGTAAATCTAGCACTACCATTGAACTATGGTAAAAATCCAATCCTTGTTGAAAATCCGGAGGATGAAATCAACCGCTTGTGTGTGGCTGGTTTGTCTGAAGGATTTTATCAATCGCATTTTAAAAACAGAATTGTGGGTGAGTTTGCCAACAGCAAGGATGTCAATTATTTGGAGGAGAGTCAAAAGGAAACCAAAGTTTTAGTTGTAGGGAATGGAACTTTTATCAAAAACACCTACGATTCCATTCTTGACCCCAAAAAACTCAATAGCTATCTCTACAGACCACTTAGCCTTAATGAACTGAAGGTCGATGCAGAATTAGCACAAAGACGCATTCCGCTCATTTTTGGTAATCAAGAACTTTTCCAAAATATGGTCGATTACATGATGGGAGACAACTCTGTCTTGGATATCCGCAGTCGCCAAATCGACATCAAGGAAATAGATAAAGAAAAAATCAAGTCAGCATCCTTATTTTACAAAAGCATCAATATGCTCTTGCCGCTGCTCATTATTTTGGCTTTGGCCTTTGTGATGAATTGGTTTCGCAATAGAAAATACGCACGTAAACTCTAAATAAAAATGAAGAAGAAAGCAGGTATTATTATCCTACTATTAGTTGTTTTAGGTGGTTTGGCATGGTATGCCTTTCAACTCAATTCAGAACAAGGAGGCTCTGATACAAGAGCTTTTAATTTCAAAATTGAAGATACCACTTCAGTTACGCGCATTCAAATCACAGATGCTTTCGGGCAGCAATTTACACTCGTTAAAAAAGACAACACCTGGACCGACGTGAAAGGTGGCTGTATTTCTCAAACAAATGTCTCTTTGATTTTAGAGGCACTCAATAAAATTGAATTCAAAGGGTACTTGGCAAAAAATGCCGAAAAACGCTTTACTGAACTGATGGCTACCTCACACATCAAAGTCGAGATAGAGCAAGACGGCGAATGGACTAAAACTTGGTACCTAGGCCCTGCTACTCCAGATCATTATGGTCAAATCATGCTACTTGAAACAGCTGAAGATGGCAAAAGCAGCATTCCCGTCATGATGAAAATTGCAGGAATCAATGGTGTGATTGATCCGCGTTTTTTTGCAGATCCTCGCCAATGGGCATGTACCGAAATTATGGCCTTGCAAATGGATGACATCAAAAGTGTGAAGGCTAAATTTCATAAAGAACCGTATCGCAATTTTGAAATTGTGCGCAAAGGCAACCAATTCCGCGTGACTCAAAACGGAGTTGCCTTACCCTACATTGATACTACCAATGTTTTCAGATACCTTCAGGGTTTTCAAAAGATCCATTTCGAGCAAAAAAACTTCACACTTTCTGACCGTCAAGTAGATAGTGTTAAGAAAAGTAATGCGTTTTGTGTGCTTGACGTTCGAACTAAATACGAAAATATTCATTTAAAAATGTATCGCATCAAGAGTCAAGAAGAGCAGCGCAATGAATTCGGACAGCTCGTAAACATGGACATGAATAGCTTTTGGTGCGAACTCCCCGACGGTGATTTAGTCAAGTGTCAGTATCATGTTTTCAACCCACTTATCCTGGGGCACGTCTTCTTTCCGGATATGGAAAGACGTTTTCCTGATTCTTTGAAGACTATCGGCATGCCATAAGCAACTAAATGACTTATTTTTACGTTATTACAAACATGCCCCATATGCTGCGCATCTTTTCGCTTCTCCTTTCCCTATACTGCGGAATAGTCTTTGCGCAGAGTCCAGTAGCCAACTTCACAGCTACTCCTCTTACGGTTTGCGTAGGTCAAAATGTCACTTTTACCAATACCTCTAGTGCTAACGGAGGCCCTGCCCTCAGTAGTTATCAATGGGATTTCGGAGATGGTTCAGCTGCCACCAGCACTAATGCAACACATGCATTTTCAAGCGCAGGAACCTTCACTATTACACTTGTTGCAACCAATGCCAATGGTGTTGCAGACGCAGAAATTAAACCCGCCTACATAACCGTCAATCCCTTGCCAAATGTCAATTTTACAGCAAATGGCCTCGGTTGCACCGTCCCACTTACCTTAAGTTTTGCGAACAGTTCCTCGCAAGGTGCTAATTTTTCACAAGCTTGGAATTTTGGAAACAGCCAAAGCTCTACTTTATACACGCCACCGAGTATTACCTACAATACACAAGGAACTTTCCAAGTTGTTTTGACTGTAACTAACAATAATACAGGTTGCGTCAATACCCAAACCCAGGCTATTGTTGTATCTAACTTTCAAGCCGGCATTACTGCGCCTACTGTGGGCTGTGTGGGGCAAAGTATCGCTTTTCAAGATAATTCAACAGCAGGTGCTAATAGTTGGGCCTGGAACTTTGGAAGTGCGGGGCAAAGCAACGCTGAAAACCCAAGTGTCACGTATAATTCGCCTGGGACATACACAGTAAGTCTTACTGCACAAAACACCAATTCGGGTTGTAGCGCCAGCACAACTCAACAAATTACCATACAGCCCAACGTATTCCCTAATTTTTCAGCCAATCCAACAGCCAATTGTGCACCAGGTAGCATTCAATTCGTTAATAATACGACATTGCCAGGAACCTACGTTTGGAATTTTGGTGATGGGCAAACCTATACCGGAGCTACGCCACCTGCTCATATTTACCAACAAAGTGGGCTCTATGATGTCAGCCTCACATATACTTCTAATGCTGGCTGTTCCGGTACTCAAACGCTGCAAGATTATATTGAAATTACCCCGGTAGAAGCTGGTTTTTTTGCCCTAGATACAGGAGGTTGTGCGCCATTTACAGTTCAATTCATTGACACTTCTTTTACGCCGAGTAACCCAATTGTTTCTTGGCAATGGAATTTTGGTAATGGCCAAACATTCAACGGACAAGTACCTCCTGCACAAACCTACGGCGTTGGTTTATATAATGTATCATTAATTATTACCACTGCATCGGGATGTAAAGACACCATCATCAAAACACCATATGTAACGGTCGGAGACATCGACTCTGTTAGTTTCACATATAATCCCAATATTACTTGTTCGAATGACGATGTTGATTTTACTTCAGAATTTTACATTTCGGTGCCATATGACACCAATGAAATCAATTATTTATGGGATTTTTCACAAGGCATTAGCACCCAGGACGACCCCAGCTTTCAGTTTTCGCAAGACACAGGTTTTGTCGATATTACACTTTATGTAAATTTTAGAGGTTGTATCGATTCGACAACTATTGACTCTGCACTGTATGTGTTGGCGCCTATCGCCATGTTCAATCCAAATACGAGTTTGGTGTGTAATCCGGCTAGTTTTCCTGTTCAAATACAGTTTCAAAATACCTCTCTTGACGGAGAACTCACCGATAGCGTAGCCATGCACTACGAATGGAACGATGCAAGCCCGAACACCTATTTCAACAATGCCCAACTCGATTTACCTAACGGGGGCAATACCACGCATGGCTTCAATAATTACGGCACCTTTCAGGTCGAACAAGTTGTGCATAATTATACCACCGGATGTTCAGATAGCATATCATTAGCCATCACCATTTCGCAACTGCAATCAAATTTTTTACTTCCTGATGATACCATTTGTAAAGGGGATGCCATTAGTCTGTTCAATCAAAGCACTACCTGGTCTGCGCACCCAGTCAATACATGGATTTATACCTTTGGCAATGGCCAACAAATTAATAATGGGCCAAATGTAAACTATGTTTATCCTGCAAGTGGTCAATACAATGTTTCCTTATTGGTTTTCAATACTGCGGGTTGTACCTCCACAAGTAGTCAAGCCATTTATGTAGCCAATAAACCCGTTGCTGGCTTGCTTGCTACCAACTATGCAGGCTGTTCTCCCTATTCTGTAAGTTTTACGAATACCAGTTACAGCATCACCAACGGTTTACCTTTGGCGAATTTCACTACCACTTTTTCAGACAACAACACGAGCGTCACTACTACCAATTTAAATCAGCCGATTAACCATACTTTCGTCGGAAATGGCGTTTACACGGCAATAATAACTGCCACAGATATCAACGGCTGCGTATCCAATCCGGCGACCGTTCAAATAACGCTGACCAAACCAACAGCTCTCATTGCCTCAGATACCATTATTTGTAAACAAGATAGTAGCACCATCGCAACGCTCAGTACTGGCGCAGAACCACTTGCTTATCAATGGTACATAGGAACAACTCTATCTAGCTTTGACAGTTTACTATTATTGCACGAAGCATCAATAGGTAATGGACTCTTCTCAACTTTCCCCATTTCTTTAGTGGTGACCGATGCAAATGGTTGTCAAGACAGTACCTCGCAAATTATTTATATTTCTACGCCAAATGCAAGCCCAACTTATACTTTTTCAGGTGCAGCCATCAATGCCAACGGCGAATATAGTTGTCCAACATTATTCTGTAATTTTACCGATCAGTCCTCAAGTATTGGTGCGATAACAAATTGGAATTGGTCCTTTGGTAATGGCAATAATTCTGTTTTACAAAATCCAGCAAATACGCTAGTGACGAGCGGCACATTTACGCTTAACTTTGTTGTCACTGATGAATATGGCTGTTCAGACGACACCACAGTAGCAAATTACGTTTCAATTGGTGGCCCACTCGGTACCCCCACTTGGATTCAAGACAACACGGTTTGTGCGCAAGGGGCTTTATTTACCATTCAGAATCCGGCCAATATTGATTCAGTGAGTTGGAATTTAGGTAACGGTATCTGGATTGCAGACAGCCTTCAGTTCTCCTATTTCTACCCAAGTACAGGTAC